>SLPT01000124.1 GCA_007131845.1 Desulfobacteraceae bacterium
AACTCCGCTAAACCCTTCAATCCGCAATTCTTCGTGATCGCAGCCGTCAACGTCGTCTTGCCGTGATCAATATGTCCGATCGTACCCACGTTTACATGCGGCTTCGACCGCTCAAATTTCTGCTTTGCCATTGTATCGTCCCCCTGGTCGTCGTTGTGGTCAAAAAAGGATGTTGGTGCCGGGCCGCTGCTATCTCTGCCGGGTGCTACATTCAATGCACGTTGCCCATCCGTACACAACCAGATGGGCAACGAAAAACCGAAACAGAGAAACCGATCGATTTACCACCGGTAATGGGCAAAGGCTTTGTTCGCCTCCGCCATTCGGTGAGTATCTTCCCGTTTTTTAACCGACGCCCCGCGCTGTTGTGCGGCATCCGAAAACTCTGCGGCCAGCTTGTTGGCCATGCTTTTTTCCGGTCGCTTTTCCGCATAACTGATAATCCAGCGAATGGCCAGCGCAAGCTGGCGACCCGGACGAACCTCGGTGGGTACCTGGTAGGTCGACCCGCCGACCCGCCTCGATTTGACCTCGACATGCGGCTTTACATTCTGAATAGCCTGTTCGAAAACCTTGAGGGGGGATTCCCCGGTTCGTTTTTCGATGATGTCGAAAGCATCATAGAGCACCCGCTGGGCGGTTGATTTTTTCCCATCCCGCATGACCGAATTGACAAAACGCGACACCAGCGTGCTGCGATATTTGTAATCCGGCAGTAATTTTCTTTCTGGAACTTCTCTTCTTCTCGGCATTGCCAGCACCTAAAACGATGGTTGATGATCCGGATCCGCTGCTACTTCGGACGCTTCGTACCGTACTTGGAACGTCCCTGCTTCCTGTTGGATACTCCCAGTGTATCGAGGGTTCCCCGGACGATATGATACCGTACACCGGGAAGGTCCTTGACCCTTCCACCCCTGACCAATACGACAGAATGCTCCTGCAGGTTGTGCCCAATACCGGGGATATATGCAGAAACCTCCACACCCGTTGTCAGCCGGACTCTTGCAACTTTCCGCAGCGCGGAGTTCGGCTTCTTGGGCGTGGCGGTGTAGACCCGCACACAAACCCCCCGCTTCTGGGGGGAAGACTTCAGGGCGGGCGCACCCTTCTTCTTTGTAATTTTCTTCCGTCCCTGGCGCACCAGTTGGTTAATCGTCGGCATCAGCTACCTCTGCATAATGGTTTTGCAACATTCATCTACATGCATCAAGCTAAAAATAGGGAATCATACTCGCGTAATGCTATTGTGTCAAGAACTTTATGACATAAAAAAATACTTCATGCGTTCTTTTTAAATCCCCCCCGCCACCTGGTTCATGCCGGCCGCCACAGATCCGGGAGGGACGGGGATTTCATTCTACTTGTATTCGGCGGCAATGTCCGGCCTGGCGTACTCCAGACGACCGGTTCCTGCTGGGATCAGCCGCCCCATGATGACATTTTCCTTCAGACCCTTGAGATCGTCATAGGCCCCGGCTATCGATGCGTCGGTCAGAACCTTGGTGGTTTCCTGGAAAGATGCCGCCGATATGAAGCTTTCCGTGGACAGCGACGCCTTGGTGATACCCAGAATCAGGGGCTCGCCCACGGCCGGCGTGCCGCCTTGTTCGGCGACTTCCCGGTTGGCCCGTTCAAACTCGAGCTTGTCCACATTCTCCTCCGGGATGAAGCGGGTGTCGCCGACCGACTGGATCTTTATGCGACGCATCATTTGCCTGATAATCACCTCGATATGCTTGTCGTTGATACGAACGCCCTGAAGCCGGTAAACCTCCTGCACCCCGTTGAGCAGGTATTTTGCCAGATCGACCTCTCCCTTGATCCGAAGAATATCCTGTGGATTGGGGCTGCCGGCGGTAAGCGTTTCACCCGCTTTCACATAGTCGCCGTCATAGACGCTGATATGCCTTCCCCGGGGGATCAGATATTCCTTTTTCTCACCGGCATCCACCGGAGTGACCGTCACCTTCTGCTTGCCTTTCTTGGTAGAACGGGAAATGGCCACAAAGCCGTCGATCTCGGAGAGCACGGCGACTTCCTTGGGTTTTCTGACCTCGAAAAGTTCGGCCACACGCGGCAAACCGCCGGTAATATCCTTGGTTTTGGTGGTTTCCCGGGGAATCTTGCCGATGATATCCCCTGCATACACGTGGTCGTTTTCCTCCACCATAAGAATGGTGTTGACGGGCAGCGCGTAGCGGGCCACGCCTGCGCCGGGAATAGCAGCGGTCTTGCCTTCCTTATCCTTGATGGAAATCCGGGGGCGCAGATCCGCGCCTTTGTATTCCACCACCGTAAGACTCGATTTTCCGGTAACCGGATCGACCCGCTCCTGCAGCGTCTTGCCGATCATGAGATCCCCGAACTTGATCCGGCCTTCCACCGCCGTGATGATCGGGGTGGTGAAGGGATCCCAGGAGGCCAGCAGGTCACCGGGAACAACCTTCTGATTGTTTTCGACCATCAGTTCCGCGCCGTAGATGATCGGGAAGCGGGAAAGCTCGCGGCCGGTATCGGAGACCACCGTAAATTCCCCTCCCCTGCGGTTCATGACGATCCTTCGGCCCTCCGCGTTGACCGCCACCTTCAGCTCGTTATACTTGACTGAACCTGACAGGCGGGCCCGGATCTCGGCTTCTTCCACCCGACGGCTCGCTGTGCCGCCAATATGGAAGGTCCGCATGGTCAACTGGGTTCCGGGCTCTCCGATGGACTGGGCCGCCATAATACCGACGGTCTGCCCGTTCTCCACGAAGCCGCCATGGGAAAGATCGCGGCCATAGCACATAGCGCACACGCCATGATCGGTCCGGCAAGTCAGCACACTGCGGATCTTGACGGTCGTGACGCCCGCCTCGGTGACCCTGATCACCGCAGACTCGTCGATCTCCTCGTTGGCGGGAACCAGCACCTCGTCCGTGAACGGGTCCAGGATGTCCTCCAGAACGATCCGCCCAAGGATCCGCTCTTCCAGGGGTTGAATCACTTCGCCCCCTTCGAGAAGGGATTCAACCTCTATCCCCATTACCGTTCCACAGTCATGCTCCGTGATCGTGCAGTCCTGGGCCACATCGGCCAGACGCCGGGTAAGGTATCCGGAGTTGGCCGTTTTCAGGGCCGTATCCGCAAGTCCCTTTCTGGCACCATGGGTGGAGATAAAATACTGGAGCACCGAGAGTCCTTCGCGGAAATTGGCCGTAATGGGCGTTTCGATAATCTCACCGGACGGTTTTGCCATCAGCCCGCGCATACCCGCAAGCTGCCGCATCTGGTCCTTGCTGCCCCGGGCGCCGGAATCGGCCATCATGAAAATCGGGTTAATCGATTCACCGCCGGTGTCCGTGCTCATCTTCTCGATGCGCGTATCGTCGATCTCGGCTGCGTCCTTTACCACATCGGGGATCTGGTAGGGCTTTTCCATCGCATCCATCATCTGGTCGGCAATGGATTCGGTCGCCTTGGCCCAGATATC
>SLPT01000138.1 GCA_007131845.1 Desulfobacteraceae bacterium
CCAGCTGGCGCTTTCTTTCTGGGGCGAACGCCTTGTAGGGCATATCGGGGGGCTCCTTTTGAAGCATCCCAAGTATTTCGATAACTACAAAAACGGTCTTCTCTATCGGGAATTTTCATCCATGACGGACCTTCGCTATGCGAAAAAGGCCCTTGACGAAGTTGCGCTCATGGACAGCCTTCTTTCATCGATGTCCATCGACACCCGGTCATTTCCGGAAGACCGGTTTGTCACGGCATCCAACTGCCTGCTTACCCTGTGGGCAAATAGCCGGCTGGAGGAAAAACAGCCCGCCGGTCCGGAACCGATCCCGGTGGAGACATTCCGGGCTTTCTACCGGACGCTCTGGGAGCCTGCCGGCAATACGCGGCGGATCCGGGAGGCGGCCAAAACGGATTTTCTGGAATGGCTGGCAGATCGGAGCGGATGGGAGGCTCCCGAGGTCTCACAAAGCGCTTCGGAATACCTGGAAAACCTGTTTGCAACCATTGAAAGCGAACTGGCCGGGGTGGCGGAACAACACCTCGACTCCCGATATATTGAGATCTTTCTGCTTCGCCGGTAAAGCCGCAACACCAATGAATGAACGTGATGAATACCCATCCGACCATACACGATCCGGCAATCGGATCGACCGATGATATCGAACGGATGCTGGCTATCATGCCGGCCTTCATCCGAAAGGCCGTCCGGGAAGATCCGGACCGAAGCGACCTCCTTGAAATCATCATCGATCTTGGCCGACCACCCGAGGCACGCTTTCCCGGCAAAATCCGGGAGCTGATCGAAGAACCCGCAACCCAGGAAGATATCGACTATGTCGTGGAACGGGTGGGGCGATTTACCGATGACAACCGCGCCGGTATCGAGCGAACCCTCCATAGGGTATCTGCCATCCGGAACCGTTTCGGCGGCGTGGTGGGACTGACCTGCCGGGTCGGCAGGGCCGTTTTCGGGACGGTCGACCTGCTCCGGGATGTCATTGAAAGCGGCTCGTCCATTCTTCTTCTGGGCAGGCCCGGGGTCGGAAAAACCACGCTTCTCCGGGAAGCCGCGCGGGTGTTGGCCGATGATATGGGCAAGCGGGTCGTCATCGTGGATACATCCAATGAAATCGCGGGAGACGGGGACATCCCCCATCCCGGAATCGGCCGTGCACGGCGGATGCAGGTGCCGTCCATCGGCCTGCAGCATGCCGTCATGATCGAAGCCGTGGAAAACCATATGCCCGAGGTGATCGTCATCGACGAGATCGGCACCGAGGCGGAAGCGCTTGCGGCCCGGACCATCGCCGAACGCGGTGTTCAGCTCATCGGCACGGCCCACGGAAATTCCCTTGACAACCTGCTGGCCAACCCGACCCTGTCGGATCTGGTAGGCGGAATCTCAGCCGTCACCCTCTCCGACGAGGAAGCGCGCCGGCGCAGGACCCGTAAAACCATCCTGGAACGAAAGGCCCCTCCGACATTCGATGTACTGGTGGAAATACAGGACCGGGAATCCATGGTGGTCCATCACGAACTGGCAGGCGTGGTCGATGCCATGCTTCGCGGCAACCCGCCGGCACCGGAAATCCGGCGGCGCGATTCCGGAGGTCGGGTCGTCACCCGGCGCGACAAGGATGTATACCGGCATTCAACCGGTTTTCCTTCCGGAGCAACCCTTCCGGCATCCGGCCAGACGATCCGCATCTTCACCTATGGGGTCAGCCGGAAACACATGGACCGTGCCATTAACAACCTTCGGGTTTCCGCGCGTATGGTTCCGGATATGGAAAACGCGGATATTGCACTGACCCTGAAATCCCAGGAAAAGAAAAAGCCGCTGCGATTGCGGGAGATCCAAAAAAACGGAATGCCGGTTCACGTGATCAAGAGTAACACCATCACCCAGATTGAAAACTTCCTTAAAGGGATTTTTCCGGATGCATTGTCCGGCGGCGGGGAAATGATCACCGAACCAGGCCCCTCCAGGCGAACCGCCACCAAGCCGTTTTCTGAGGATGAATCCAAGGCCGAGAAGGAGGCGGAAAAGGCGATTATTGAAGTCTTCAAGACCGGTCTTGCATTTGAACTGGCCCCTCAAAACGCGCATTTCAGGCGAGTTCAGCACAGGATGCTCAACCGACAAGGGATTACAACGGAAAGTCGGGGGCACGGCACCAGCCGGCGGGTTGTGGCCTACCCCGTAACGCCCTTCCGGTGATACCTTTCCGATCGTCCAATACGCCATCTGCCCGGCAGGCGGGACAGGGCTGCCCTATTATAACGAGTGCCTGAACGAAAACCGTCTTTTACCCCAAGATCTGCGCCCGGCTTAAATTTTAATCCTCAAAATACGCCCGGTATTCCTGCGGTTAAACTGTTCGCCGTCCTTGATCCTGACGAAAAATCCTGGTTTTCGTTCGGACACTGACTAGTTTACACACTGGACCACGGCGACGGCATTGCCGTCATTATCCCTTGCCATGATAAAGCACTGGACTTCCCGGTTTTTAAGTTTTTCCATGGGAATCGACTCCGGAAGTCCGGGATGATTGCCGGGGTAGAGTTCCGGATCATTGATGCCTGCAATCCGGATGCAGGCCCAGTTTTTATAGTTATGCTCGTTGAACCGGCCTGTATCCAGAATCCGGAGTTCGAAACGATCACGGCCGAGAATGTTGGTTACAACGCCATGTACCCTGTCTTGCATTTTGTTTTCCCCCGTACAATTGATGACTTTTTACGCGTGTATCACATTTGACGGCTTCGTAAAAAGTTCAATATCTGCGTTACGCGCGATTTCTCAGAATTTCACGTACGACAAGTACGCTGCATTCTTCGAAATCGCGCAAGCCTTGATCTTGAACTTTTTACAAAGCCGTCGGATCGCGACTTTTTACGAGATCATCACATTTGAATCTTTTAGAAATTACTGTGTTTTTGTCACACAGAAACACAAAGGCACCTTCTTGCCGATTGCCACGGCAAGTGGTTACCCCGTGACATTTAAAAAGCAACATTCATGCCATCAGCACATTCTTTTTCAACCTCGACAATGCACTGAAATAAAATGAAAAACACTCGAAGGCGCAAACACGGATTCGCAAGGTGTAACGAATCGTTACAAAAACACCGGGATCGCTGTAACATTTGGTAACAGCAAAGCCGTCCGAGACTTTTTTCGAGGTTGTTATTGCTGCTTGAAAGGGGTTCCCGTGTAACCGCTACCTCGGAAGCAATAACTTTTTTGCTATTCCCCCCCAAAAAGCCATCGGATCATTTTAGAGGGTCGGGCGATTACCCCCTCGCAACTGTGAGTGGCCGTTGCCAGCTTCTACGGCTCGATAAGCCGCACCCTGAAAACTCGCTTCGCTCGAACATTCAGGGTGCCTGGCTTATCTTCGCCTCGAGCTGGCACGCCCCCTCCCAATTGTTGCTCGAGGGTAATCGCCCAACCCTCCAAAATGCGTCAATTTATAGCCTTTGGGG
>SLPT01000350.1 GCA_007131845.1 Desulfobacteraceae bacterium
AGATCATCGACCGGTGCCGGGAGAGCGGCCTGGTCCATGTTGCCATGAACAAGGCCGATGTGGGGCATTTTTTATGCAACTGCTGCGGCTGCTGCTGCCAGTCTTTCAGCCTGCTGATTTCCGAGGGGCTGCCGCTTTGTGATCCCAGCCGGTTTATGCCTCTTGTTGATGCGCAGCAATGCACGGGCTGCGGCGAATGCGAAAGTCGCTGCTGGTTCGACGCCATCCGGGTCCCCGATGAAGGCGTGGCGGTCGTTGACGGGGAAAAGTGTCTCGGGTGCGGCCAGTGCGCCGTCGGGTGTTCGGAAGCGGCCATTGCCATGGAGGAAACCCGGCCGGATGACTTCATACCGGCATGATGCGTTCGCTCAGCATAACAGCTTTGTAAAAAGATAGGATTCACGTTATGAAGATTACGGTTCTGTCCGGCAGCCCCAAGGGCGATTTGAGCGTCACGTTCCAGTATGTCCGGTTTATCATGAAAAAGAACCCGGATCACGAGTGGGTGGTCCATCACGTGGGCCGGCATATCGGCCGGCTGGCAAAAGACCGGGATGCGTTTGCTGCGATAATGGACGATGTGTCAGGATCGGACGCCGTTTTGTGGGCGACCCCGGTTTACGTAGCCCTGGTGCCATCCCAGCTCAAGCGTTTCGTGGAAATGGTGTTTGGCGGGGAGAACCGCAAAGTGTTTGCGGGTAAATATGCCGGCGTGATCACAACGTCTATCCATTTTTACGACCATACCGCCCACAATTACCTGCGCGCAATATCGGAAGACCTGGAGATGCATTTTGCCGGATCGTTTTCCCCGGACATGTACGATCTTATGAAATCCGAGGAGCAGCAGCGGCTTTTGCAATATGCGGAGTTGTTTCTGAACGCGGCTGCAAGCCGTCCGCCCGTGCCGAAAGCCTTCGCGCCGCTTCCCCTTTCCGGGTTCGATTACGAAGCATCGCAGGTATCGCCCGATTCCCGTAAAACCGGATTGCAGGGATCAAAGGTTGTCGTGATACGGGATGATAACGAGCCGGGTACGAACCTGGATGCCATGGTCCGGCGCTTTACAGACAGCTTTGCCGAAGCGGTTCCGGTGTATTGCCTCGATGAAATTCATATCACGGGCGGGTGCCTGGGGTGCTGCCAGTGCGGTATTGATTACCGGTGCGTCTACACCGGAAAGGATGCCTTTATAGACTTTTACCGGGATACGGTGATGGCGGCCGATGTCGTGGTGCTTGCCGGAACCGCTGTCGACCGGTATCTTTCCTGGAAATGGAAGCAGTATTTCGATCGCCGGTTTTTCAACACCCACACGCCCACACTGATCAACAAGCAGCTGGGCTATCTCGTGTCCGGGCCTCTTGCGGGGCTGCCCAACCTTCGCCAGATCATGGAGGCGTCTGCCGAATGGGAGCAGGCCAATCTCGTGGATATCGTCACCGATGAATGCGCCGATTCATCACTACTTGACGAACGCATTTCCGCGTTTGCCCGCAATCTCATGGAATGCGCCGCAGCACGGTACGTAAGGCCCCGCACTTTTCTCGGTGTGGGCGGCATGAAGGTGTTCCGGGATGATGTATGGGGTCGCCTCCGCTTCGTGTTCCAGGCGGATCATGCCTGGTACGAGGCCAACGGCGCATACGACTTCCCGCAGTACGACGAAAAGACCATAGAGATAAACAACGCCATGATGCAGGCCATGGAGGATCCCGATACCCGGGAGTCGATCCGCAAGATGATCAAAACGAAAATGGTTGAGCCGCATCAGCACATTGTTGAGACCCGCTGACAATCAGTCCGCCTGTGCCGGCATCCACAACGAAACGATATTGCCGGATGCATGCGATGGCAAACCATGAGGATCAATCAAAATCCCGGCCAGTTTTTTCCCGCCTGCGACACGCTGGGTGATAGACACGCTCGATGATACTTGCCGGGCGTGAAATCTTTCGTTATAATTAAAGAAAGTTTAGCCAAATGTAAAAGGAGGAACTGATGGGATTTCCTTGGATTGCAGGGGGCCGGAGACAGAGCCGCCTGACGCAGCATCGATACGGTTTGCCTGTAGTCATGCTGTTTATTGCCGTTATTGTTTACGCAGGCATTATAAATTCGGGTTGCGCTGGCCGGCAGCGGTTGGATGTGGATGTCGTCGGACTTGCAAGCGGCGCGCATTCGCAGGATAGGGGACGGGATATTCGTTTTGTGGTTGCATCGGATCCGGACAGTTTCCGGGCATTGATCAGTCGCATTTTTCCCCCGGACAGAAGCCCGGTGGATGTCGATGAAATTGATTTTGAATCCCAACTGGTGATCGCCGCGCTCATGGGCGTGTGCCCCACGGCGGGATATTCCATATCGTTTGACAAAACCACAGGGCGCCACGGCAATGCACTTGAAATACGCGTCCGGACCTCATCGCCTTCCGCGGAAAGAGCCGTGGCCCAGGTGACAACCAGCCCGTACACTCTCGCGGTGGTGGACCGGTCGTCGTCATATTCCCGGATCCGTTTTGTGTCTGCGGACGGCAGGGAACTCCGTGTTCTGAATGTTCCCTGATCATTGCGTAAACGCACCCTGAATTCAGACGGCTTTGTAAAAAGTTCAAGATCAAGGCTTGCGCAATTTTGAAAAATAAGGAGCCTCCAATGAGCGGATCGCATCCAACCCCCCCCACACGCGATGACGCCTGGAAATTGCTGACCGGGTATAATCAATCCGAAAACCTGCTTGCGCATGCGCTTGCCGTGGAGTCCGTCATGCGCCATTTTGCCGGAAAATTCGGCGAGGATCCGGATTATTGGGGCGTTATCGGTCTGATCCACGATCTCGACTATGAGCAGTTTCCGGATCAGCACTGCCATAAAACAGAAGCGATTCTTCGTGATGAGGGTTGGCCGGAAGAATCGATCCGGGCCGTGGTCAGCCATGGATACGGCATCGTCAACGACGTGAAACCGGAGTCCCGTTTGGAAAAAACCCTGTTTACCATCGATGAACTGACCGGCCTGGTGGCTGCCGCAGCCCTTGTGCGCCCGTCCAAAAGCGTCCTCGACCTCAAGGCCAAATCCGTCAGGAAAAAATGGAAAGACAAGCGGTTTGCAGCAGGCGTCAACCGGGAGGTTATCGAAACCGGCTGCGATATGCTTGGCATGGAATTGTCCGAGGTGATAACGGAAACCATCGAGGGAATGAAGCCTGCGGCTTCGGAAATCGGGCTTGCCGGCAGCCAGCGCTGAAAAAGGCTGCTGTCTTTTTGTTATCCCTTTCCCCTTTCACCTTCCCCCTGACTCTGCTTCTGCCCCGTGTGGAAACAATTTGGTCGAAACGAAAGAATAATTAACCGTTCTATCCGTTTGCTGGTATGGATGTGTGAAATTTTGATCATATTTGCATGCCGGTCAAGATAAACGGATTATCGAAAGGAGTTGTCATGCCGGATCAGTGGATGATTTACGGTGC
>SLPT01000133.1 GCA_007131845.1 Desulfobacteraceae bacterium
GAAACAGATCTTCGCTGAACATTGATGAATTCGTAAAAAGTCGCGATCAGACGGTTTTGTAAAAAGTTCAAGATCAAGGCTTGCCCGGTTCCGAAGAATTCAGCGTACTTATTGCTGCCGCTTGCGTCCCCTGCAGCATATCACCGGAGTATAGGTGAAACGTCTCGGGTTTGTAAAAAATGATTTGAATTCCTCGTAAAACGCTTCAAAGCCGCCCTCGTATTCATCAAACGGGTAGCTTGAATTCCTGCCTGCGGTCACTACCTTTGCTTCCCAGTTGGAATAATCGACGTCCCTGATGTCTCCAAAAATGAGATGGTGGGGTTCCATGTGTACATCGATATTGTCAAAGCCAAGATCGTAGAGGTAGGAATAGAGTTTCCGTCCGGCCTGCGGATCAAAATCGTTGTACCTGGACAAGTGAACCATCAGTCCTTGCAGCGTTCGGGCCAGGCGCGGCGGAATATCGTAATGGTTCAAACAGTTCTGATCCAGATCGATAAGACACAGTATCCCCCCTTGTCGGAGCAGCTTCGCCAGCCGCCGGACGATCCCGAAACTCCCCGAGCGCTGGTACTCAAGCAGAAAGCGGACCCACACCATATCGAATGTTCCCAGTATGCTCAGATCATCATGAACATCCATGCAATGAAAAGAAAGGCCATCTTCTTTGTACCGGTGATTGGCGTGGGCAATGCGGGTCCCGGAAAAATCCACTCCCACGGCTTTTCCATCGGGCTGTACCATCTGGTGCAGAATATGGGTGGTCATACCCGGCCCGCAGCCGATATCCGCAACCCGCATACCCGGAAGCAGCCCGGCCCACCGCGCATGCCGTTCCACGACGGCCCGCTGCGTTTTCATCTCGATTCGAAGGGCTTCATTTTGGCTTTCCATTAGATATTCCGCTTGCTTCATGATTGAGTTTCCCCTTATAAATTCATATAAATAGTGCCTGAACGAAAACCTTCTTCTCCGCCAATCTCATTATCCGACTTAAGCATGACGGCTTCGTGAAAAGTCCAATATCTGCGTTACGCGCGATTTCTCAGAATTTCACGTACGCCAAGTACGCTGCATTCTTCGAAATCGCGCAAGCCTTGATCTTGAACTTTTTACAAGCCGTCAGACAAATAATTTGGCATAGTGCTGAAAACACTCATCCGAGTAGTTCATATCAAGCGCCCACAGATTGTATACACGGTCGCATGGAATCCGGTTTTCGCGGACATATTCATGCGGATAGACAAGTACCGGGAATCTGGGACGGGCGTAATGCGAGGCTACGACAGACAGGGCACTGTCAACCATTTCCGGGGCTACGGCGTCCTGCTCAAGGATAAACAGGCTGACACAGTTGGTCAGACCGGACAGGTTCAATGCCGGATCTGAGATATTGGCCATAATAATGGCTTTTGCATGCCCGTTTTTTTTCAGGGCATACACCCGGCGCTCCCGTTTCAATCCATGTTCCCTGTAACGGCTTGCAAGGTCCTGCCGGTTGGACATGTCGTTTCTGCATATCAGATCCAGTGCTTCGAGCATGATGCCTCCGGATGCGTTTTTATAAAAATCTTCCAAATGGTCCAGGTCCATGGTGTCCGGTTTTTCAAGTCGCCATGGATGCGGCAGGGAGGAAAGCTGCCGGCGGCAGCAAAACGATAGGTAGGCAACCTGGTCAACGGAGCATGCCCTGGGGTTTTCTACATTTTTGGCAATTTTCCCGAAAAAATGATTCGGAAATCGCATATGGGGCCTGAAGTAGCACAGAAGGTACTGCATCCGGGCCGAGGCGAGACGATGGGAATCCATTGCAAACTCGCTTATCTGCCTGAGCATTTCGATGCCTGCGCCGATATGATGCGATGTCCGGGCTGCCAGGTGCTGGATAATCCATGTGTTTTCGTAGAATCGCAGCATGGAAAGATGTGCCATGATCCCGCCATGCTTCTGCCAGGTGAAATGTCTGGATATTCCGGTTTGCCGGCAATACAGTGCATGATACGTTTTTTTGATTTGTTCGGCTTCGTCCCGGAGATAGACATATTTCCGGGGATAGATAAAACCCGTATCGAAAAAAAATTCCCAAAGCTTGTCCACGTCGATACGGTCACACAGGTAGATATTTCGGTTTTCGGCATTGTGCAGAAGAGAAAGCAGCTTGACATGGTCATCCGGGCTGACATCGAGAAAAGCGATACCGCATCGGATCATCGGTTTGCCGCTTTTTTGCGAATCTTTTCTGCAATAGAGCACCTGGGCACGGCACTGAAATGAGTAGCTGCCGGAAAAGCTAACGGTCATTGAAGGCAGAATCAGACCTGGAAGAAGAAGCGTGTTTTCCGCATCGTCTTCCACGGAAAGCCCGGAGCCGGAAATATCTAGTGCCTTCAGGGCAACCTGAGATCCGGTAACAGGGTGCTCGAAACGGATATCCGGGGAAGGGGTCAGGATGCTGCGTCTGCTTCGGTGGACCCGGGGAGAAAAGCGTTGTACAACCTGCCGGCCCGGTTTTAAAACGATCTGTTTAGACTGCCTTCCGCCGCAGTGTTTCAGGATGCGGCACTCTCCGGAATAAACTGAGAAACCTTCTGAAAGCATTACCACATTGAGCGGACTGCTTTCATTGATCCACCCGTTTGATGTCTCTTTGCCGCCGGTTAATTCCACACGAAAGGCGTTTACGGAAAAATCGAGGAGTACAGCAGCAAAAATCACACCATTTTGAATCAACTGCACATCAATTGGCAGGCAGCTTCGGCGAATCGTTTTCCTGGAAGTGTACTGAACGGATTTTTCCGGAAGCCTGAGGCAGATTCCCTTGCGGTTGAAAGCACGGACGTCGGCCGGAACGTGGATTACCTGTTCATCGGTGATGAGTTCGAAATGGGTGAAATGAAACGAATCCGGAATGCGTGACGCATCATCCGTATTGCGCCACAACCCGACCGCATACCGGTCGAAACAAGGACAGGGGAAGGCATCAAGGACTATGGAGTGGCTGCTTTTCGGATTTTCAAAGTGGATGCGAATCGGTTTTGTAGTAAAATGAAAATGGTTGAGCTTGTTGACGATGCGGACCCTGGAAACGGATTGTTCTTTTCTGGGCAGAGGAGAAAGGTTCTGCAGGTCTGCAAACGTATCATCCAGAGGCGTCTGGTCGGAAGGAGAAGTCGTTTTCGTGGCTGAGTATTCTTTTTCGCCTGATTCCTGCAACATTTTTTCCGGAATATAGTCCATTAGGTATCCGATGCTGTCAGCCTGAATTTAAGGGAACAATTCGTACGGGAAATTCCTTCAAAGATTGCGCCGGGAGCGGGTATAAGGCATTTTACGAAATTGTCGCGATTATTCTATGGAACAATAGTCGATCCTACAGGGTATGTCAAGATAATATCATGTAAAATCAGTTGCAAGGGATTGACGGCTTCGTAAAAAGTCCAATATCTGCGTTACGCGCGATTTCTC
>SLPT01000018.1 GCA_007131845.1 Desulfobacteraceae bacterium
AACAATCAACTCATGGGAGTTGACGCCGCCGGTAATGTGCAGCTTCGCCCCCCGGACAACGATACCGCCGGGGGTCTTTTCCACCACGCGCAGATACTGATCCTTGTCGGCCTGACCCGAAGGGGGCAGGCTTCGGTCACCTTTCGCGTCCGTCATGCATGCGGCGACGATCAGGTCATTGTCATGAATGTGCCGGATAAATTCCCGGAAACGACCATGATAACGGGTGCCATACTGCCGATCGATATCAAAGGTGATCGAATAGACCGAATTGATACAATCGGTTCCGGCACATCGCTGGAAACAGCAGGCGGTTTTTCGCCCCATATCCCTCAACATGACGACCTTGCTTACCAGGTCTTCGACAGAGTGCTGGATATGGGAAAACCGATTGATCGGCTCGCCGGTGATATGGGAGACAGTGGTGTAAAGACCTTTGGATCCGTCCTGCTCCGCCTGCTGGTAGGTTTCGGCAATGGCCATGGCCGCCGGGCGGGATATGGGGTGATCGACAACATTTTGAGGCCGTTTTCCCAGGATATACACCTTGTGATCAATAGACCTCAGGCTATCCAGGTACTGCTCCCTGCTCATCATTGGCATTGCCGGATCCTCTTTTACAGGAATACTTTTTCCAATCCGGAATACATAAACGCTTCATGCAGCCGGATCGAAACCGGGGCACCCTAATTTTACAACAATATACAGGATCACAAAAAGAGTCAAACATTAAAGGGGGACGAAGAGGTACGGTCCCCTACGGGTACTACCCGTATGCCTTCATGCCGGCGCGAAGAGCGCCTTGAAGGGTGCCGTCGACCTGGTCGGCGCCGGGGAAAAACGTCTCTTCTTCGTCATAGTCATTCATGCTGTACTTGAATATGGCAAATTCCCAGTCAAACAGGTTGCCGGTAAAACCGAGACGCAGGATCGGGGAAGGCCCTGCGAAGCCGTCATCGCGGTCAATATACACATAGCGCCCCTCGAAACGAACCTGGTATTGCTTGCCCGATCCTTCGAGTTCATCCTCGTTAAACCGCTCCACTTCCTCCCGGATATCTTCTCGGATTCCTTCCGGTATCGTTTCAATATTCATTCTTCTTTTTCGATGTCCTCTTCCACAGCATCAAAGATCATGGAGTGGTACTCCACATCGAACCACTCCCGGAAGGTTTCAAGGGTGACGTCCTCGGGCCACATGGATTCATCAGCAATCCATCCCTCGATTTCTCCGAAGAAAAGCGCCTCGTAATTGCTTTCAACAATGAAAAGTGCTTCTTCTTTGCCATTGCACGGCGGCAGGAGAATGACGGTGCTGTCTTCCCGCAGATCGTCAAGTGATACGGGGTTTTCAGGATCAATACTGTTGATCCAGTCCACAACCGGCTTTTTACCCTTGAGGACCACGGCATCCCTGTTGATGATGAACAATGCTTTCTCCTTGTATTTTTGGTTTGTTGTTGCTGATTCTCTCGTAAAAAGCAGCGATCATAAGGCTTTGTAGAAATCCGGGATCAAGGCCTGCATAATCCAGGAAGAAGGCAGCGTACCTGCCGTACGTGAAATGCCTCAGGCATTGTGCGCAGGCGAAGATAGTGAACTTTTTACAAAGCCGTCATTGCTGCTGTATGGATCGCAGCAAAAATAGAGGTCTCAAGAAAGTATAATACAAGCCTTTCCATTTCACAAACGATTCTAACCATCTACTCCCTGCAGGCAAGGACGAAGAAATCAAAAACATGACGGCTTTTAACAAATCGAGGCTCATGCCGTAAGCAAACGGCAACCGTTACCGGCAAATCCTCACAGGAACCGGGCCAGAAGAAACACGCCGATCATGAGCGCCCCTAAGGCCACTTTTGCGGCGGCGCCGATCATCATGCCCAGCCACGCTCCAACGCCCGCCAAACCGGCGGCCCGGAAAGGCTTGCGAGCGGCAAGCTCGCCAATGACGGCACCGATAAAGGGGCCGAAAACAATGCCGGGAATTCCGAAAAAAAGCCCGATCACCACCCCGACCAGGGCCCCTGCCATGGCTTTTCTGCTTGCACCGAAATGCCTTGCGCCAAGCACCCCCGCCAAAAAATCGATCAGGGAGGCCGCCGCAGCCAACACCGCCATGATTGCAATAGCAGCATAGCCAACGTGGGCAAAGCCCTCCGCCCAGGCTGCCAGGACCAGGCCGGCAAATATCATTGGCGGCCCGGGAAGCACCGGCAAAACGAGGCCGGCCAGGCCGGCGGCCGTAAGAAGAACGGCCAGCACCCAGAGAAGGATAACGCCTGATTCCACATGCCTCCTTTATCAACAACGATTCAGGGAAGCCTCCCCTTCCGCCACCCTTCTGCAATCCCTGCTACTGCTCCCGCTCCTGATCCTGCTGCTGGTTCTGTTCCGGGTTGGCAATCGCATCCAGGGCCTCCCAGCGCTCATAAAGCTGCGTGATTTCCTTTTCAATTGCCTGGAGCCGGTCTTTTATGGCCGCGATATCCTCTTTTCCGGTTTGCCTGTAAAGTTCCGGATCCGAAAGGCGGGTGCACAGGTCCTCGTGTTCGGATTCAAGGGCCGGAATCGTGTCGTAAAGGGATTCCAGTTCGCGCTTTTCCCGGAAGCTCAGGCCGGTTCGGGTCTTGGATTTTCGGCGGTCTCCGGAAGCCTCCTTTCCCGGCTTTTCAGGCTTCTGTTTCTTTAGCCCCTGTTTGTCCGGCTTATGTTTATCCGGCTTAGTCTGTTCCGGACCCGCCCGGCGCTGGACCAGCCAGTCGTCGTATCCGCCTGCATATTCCACCAGGCGGCCCGGCGCCTCGAATACAATGGTGGAGGTGACCACGTTGTTGACGAACTCCCGGTCGTGGCTCACGAGCAGTACCGTGCCCGAAAACTGAAACAGCATTTCCTCGAGCAGTTCCAGGGTTTCGATATCCAGGTCGTTGGTGGGCTCATCGAGCACAAGCACGTTGGCGGGGCGCGCAAAAAGCCGGGCCAGCAGCAGGCGGTTCTTTTCACCGCCGGACAGGATGTTCACCGGCGTGCGGCATCGCTCCGGCGTAAACAAAAAATCCTTGAGATGGCTGATCACGTGCTTTTTCCGGTCGCCGATCATGATAAAGGCATTGCCCTCGACGATGTTGTCGGCAACGGTCTTATCCTCGTCCAGGTTCCTGCGCAATTGATCGAAAGACGCCACCTGAAGCCCGGTTCCGTGCCGAACGACTCCGGAATCCGGGGCGATGTTCCCAAGCAGGGCATCCAGAAGCGAGGATTTGCCGATACCGTTCGGCCCGATGATTCCGATCCGGTCGCCCCGGAGGATGCGGGTCGAAAAATTGTCGATGACCGGCCGGCCGCCGTAGGAAAGGCAAATCTTTTTGGCTTCGATCACCATCTTTCCGGTCCGGGCGGAGTCATCCACCTGGAAATTCACGGAGCCCTGGGATTTGCGGCGATTTTCCCGCTCCT
>SLPT01000290.1 GCA_007131845.1 Desulfobacteraceae bacterium
CATCAAATTTGATCCGGACGCAGAGATTGGCGAAAACGACGTTTTTTCGTTCAGGCACTAGAAAATGAGGCCCGGAGTCGGCCTCGCACCCGACACCCTCTGCCAGGCGCAAGTCTCTGCATGCGTGCCCGGCAAGAGACCCCCTTAACATCACCGGTTATCTTGCATGAAGAATACAGAAAACAACGATTCCGGAAAAAAAGGCCCCACGGATGACGATTCAGGGGATGTCTACGAAGTCGACATCGTCCTCGACGAGGAACTGAGCTATGCGGAAGGACCACACGATGAGGAAGCTTCCGAATATGGAACGCTAGCAGAAATTCCTTCTGATAGCCAGCAGGAGGCTGCCGGGGAGGTATCCCCCGGGGAAGCACCCGGTACCGCAACAAGCAATGAGGCCGTTTTAAGCGAAATCCGCGAAATCAGCCGGCGCGTCGGTCACCTTGCAGACCATTTCGATGGCAAGCTGAAATACGATGAGCACAAAAACAAAATTATCGACGAGTTGCACGGTCAACTCCAGGATTTCCGGGAAGGCATCATCAAAAAGCACCTGGTTTCCATCGTATCGGATCTGATCAAGATAATCGACGATACCCGGAAATTCAAGTCACACTATGAAACAGGACACCGGCCCGAGGACACGACGGAAAGACTTCTGGACTTCATCGGGCAGATCAGCTCGGACCTCGAGGATCTGTTCACCTTCCAGGGTATCTTCCCGTATACCTGCCCCGGAAACCAGTACGACTCGGTCCGGCAGCGAATCATCCGGAAAATTCCCACGGAAGACCCCGAAAAAAACCGGCTCGTAGCCGAAAGCCTTCGGCCCGGCTATGAATGGGAAGGAAAGGTGATCCGACCGGAGATGGTCGCGGTTTACATATTTAACGATCAACCAAACGGCGAGGCGATTGAAAGTTGACGACTTCGTAAAAAGTCCAGCATCTGAGCCTGCGCGCGATTTCTCAGAATTTGCGGCTTACGCCTTGTAGACATACACGTACGCCAGGTACGCTGCATTCTTCGAAACCCGGCAAGTCTTGATCTTGAACTTTTTACAAAGTCGTCGGTTCGCGACTTTTTACGAGGGCATCAAAGTTGAACAAAAAACCGATCAAACGCATATTCGGCATCGATCTGGGCACCACCTACTCCTCCATTTCCTATGTCGACGAGTTCGGCAAAGCGGTGATCATTCCCAATTCGGAAAACGAGCGCGTTACGCCGTCCGTGGTATTCTTCGACGAAGAAAACATCGTTGTGGGAGAGGTGGCCAAGGAATCCTCCAAGCTGTATCCCAACGAGGTGGTCAGCTTCATCAAGCGCTCCATGGGGGAGCCCAACTTCCTGTTTGAATTCGGCGGCCAGCATTACCGGCCGGAGGAGATATCCGCCTACGTCCTGAAAAAACTGGCCCAGGACGCACGGCAATACCTGGGTGAAGAGGTTATCGACGTGGTGATCACCTGCCCGGCCTACTTCGGCATCAACGAGCGGGAAGCCACGCGAAAGGCAGGCGAGATCGCCGGCTTTAACGTCCGCCAGATCATCAACGAGCCCACAGCCGCCGCCATTGCCTACGGTTCCCTGGACACTTCACGCAAAAAAACTGTGCTGGTATACGACCTGGGCGGCGGCACCTTCGATGTCACCATGATCCACATCAGCAAGGAAGCCGTGGAGGTGGTCTGCACCGGCGGAGACCACAACCTGGGCGGCAAGGACTGGGACGACCGGATCGTCTCCTACCTCGTCGAAAAATTCCAGGAAGAAACGAGCACCAAAGAGGATATCCTGGACGACCCGGACACCTGGCAGGACCTTCAGCTCTCGGCTGAAAAAGCAAAAAAGAGCCTCTCCCAGCGCACCAAGACCCCTGTTGCCATCACCCACGGCGGCCAGCGCATCAAGCTGATGCTGGAAAGGGAAAAATTCGAGGAACTGACCGAGGATCTTATCTACCGGACCATCGATTTTACCCGGGAAATGCTGACCGAGGCAAAGGGGAAGGGATACCAGAAATTCGACGAATTCATCCTGGTGGGCGGCGCCACCCGTATGCCCCAGGTGGCCACACGGATTGCCAAGGAATTCAAGGTAACGCCGAAAATATTCGACCCGGATGAAGCCGTTGCAAAGGGTGCGGCCATCTACGGCTGGAAACTGGCCTTAAATGATGACCTCATCCGCCGGATTTCCGAAAAAACCCAGAAGACCATCGAGCGCCCTGAAAATTTAAGCGAGATGATCGTCACCAAGGAAATATCCGACGATGATTTCCGGCAGGCCGCCCGCGAGCTGGCCGACGAAAGCGGCTACACGCTGCCCTCGGTGGAAAACGCCATGCTCACGGTCAAAAATGTCACCAGCAAGAGCTTTGGCGTGGTGGCCCACAACCCCAATAACGAGGAAATCGTTTTCAACCTGGTGCTGCGCAACACGGGCGTACCGGTCAACATCAAGAAAATATTCTACACCGCGGGTGAAAACCAAAAAACGGTGTTGATCCGCATCATGGAAAGCGAAACCAGCAAGGTGGAAATCCCCCTGGACAATGCCATCGAAATCAAAAAGGCGGTTTTGCATCTTCCTCCCGACCTTCCCGAAGACTCACCCATCCAGATCGTCTACGAGCTCAACGAGGAAGGACGCCTTCACATCACGGCCGAAGAGACCACCAATGCCCAGAAAATCAATGTGGTGGTGGATACCGCATCCGTAATCAGCGGCGATGAATTCGAAGAGGCCAAGATCCGAACGCAAAAACATATGGTCATGTAAGTGTAATATTCTATGGAGCGTGAAAACTATTACATCCTGCTCGATCTTTCGATCGATCCCCCGGAAACCGACGCGAAAGCCATCGAAGCCGCCATCGCCCGGAAACAATCCGAGTGGAGCCGGCTCAGAAACCATCCCCAAAAGGGACTGCAGGCCCAGCAATACATTTCTATGATCCCCGATATCCGCCGGGTAATGAGCGATCCTGCCCTGCGGGAACAGGAGGCGTCCGCCGCAAAAACGCACACCGCCCGCGACAAGGCCGGAAAAATCAACGAAATCGACCGGCACCTCGAAATCCTCATGGGCAAGGGGTTCATATCCCAGGAAGAGATCGTCAAGCTGGCCCGGCGCCACGGATTGGAAGATAAGGATATCCAGGACCGGGTACGTCTGAAAAAAAACGAGAAATTCGCCCGGGTGGACCAGCAGCTCAGCCTTCGGATGGCCAAGGGATACATCACCGAGGAGGAAATCAAAAAGCTCGCTCAGCGGCACAACCTCAAGGTGGACGAGGTCAAATCCCGCGTCTACATCCCCATGCTGAAAAACGGCCGGGAAAAAGAAGCACCGGCGCAGCGGCAGATGGACCGGTCCCTCGAAAAATCGATCCGGGAAAACCTCAAGATCATCGAGAAAAAATCCCTCTACGATTTTCTGGGCCTGCATGA
>SLPT01000168.1 GCA_007131845.1 Desulfobacteraceae bacterium
TCAAGCCAAAGGGCTTTTCCGTGATCGAGCTGGATGGATACGTCACCGGCCGGGCAGTAGAGGAAACGCGGCGTGTTATCTTGGACAAGGACCTTTGCCGCCGCATGGTGGATCACAATTACGAAGTGGCCTGCGCCCATTATTCCTATTCGGTACTGAAACAGGAATTGGGTGTGCTGATCCGGAAGCTAACCGGATGTCCCGGTTCGTAAATAGCGCCTGAACGAAAACTCTTGGTTTTCTTTCGGGAACCAAATAAAAAGGAGAAACCGAATGACAATAAAAATCGCCGCCGTATATGCCAGCCCCCGGAGAAGCGGAAATACGGCAGCCCTGCTGTCCGCGGCGATGCAGGGCGCAGAAGATGCCGGTGCAAGCGTCGACTCCATCGTACTCAGGGATTACGCAATGTCTCCATGCCTCGAAATCTACGGATGCAAGGAAAAGGGAGAGTGCGCCATCCGCGACGACTTCCAGGCGGTACGTGACCGGATTCTTGCAGCGGATGCCATTGCCGTGGCCACGCCGGTTTTTTTCTACACGGTCAGCGCGCATCTCAAGATTTTCATGGATCGCTGCCAGTCCCTGTGGGTCAAAAAGTACTGGATCGATCCGCAGCCGGCTGAAAAGCTTCCGCCGGCACGAAAAGGCCTTATCATATCAGCCGGCGCGACAAAGGGGAAAAAACTTTTCGATGGAATGCTTTTGTCCATGCGCTATTTTTTTGACGTACTCGATGCCGGCGTCGATGAAACCCTTCTTTGTCGGGGTCTTGACTTTGAAGGCGACATTCACCGGTTTCCGGAATACCTTGAGGCGGCCCGTCGGCTCGGAGCGGTTTTTTTCCGATAGATTGGCCTGTAAACAGAATTTTTTGGGTTGAAAAAATAATTTTTGCGTTTTTTTCTCCTGTTTTTGCAGAAATTCATCGTTTTTCATGAATAATTACATTTGTGGGACTCATAGGATTTGACACGAGCCGATTTTGATGGAATAAAGACCTTTTTTATTGAAAGGCGGGTTTTTGCGTTCCGGAACGGAAGCTGGCAAATACCCCGGTTGATAATTAATAAAAGGTCTCAAGCATCATGGGCGGCTTATTCGGCGCGGTACTGGAAACCGATTGTGTCATAGACATCTTTTACGGCACGGATTATCATTCCCACCTGGGAACCCGGCGTGGCGGGCTGGCGGTCAAAAACGAGCGGCGGATCGTCAAGACGATCAAGAAAATCGAAAACAGTTATTTCCGGACAAAGCTGGGCAGTGAACTGCCGGCTCTCCACGGAAAAAGCGGTATCGGCGTAATCAGCGACAACGATGCGCAGCCCTTGGTCCTGGGATCCCACCTGGGGGCTTTCGGCATTGCAACTGTCGGTAAGATCAACAACCTCGAGGAGATTATCAAAGAGGCATTCAGCCGGCGGATTCATTTTTCGGAAGCCGGCGGCGGGTCGGTGAATCCCACGGAACTGGCCGGCATGCTGATCAGCCAGAAAGACAGTTTTGCGGAGGGAATCGTCTATGCCCGGGAGATGATCCAGGGGTCCTGCTCGATACTTCTCCTTGCGGACGAAGGGATTATTGCCGCCCGCGACAAGCTGGGAAGAACCCCCCTGGCCATCGGAAAAAAGGATTCGGGGTATGCTGTCGCATCGGAGACTACGGCGTTTTACAATCTTGGCTACGATGTGGAGTACTTTCTGGGTCCAGGCGAGGTTGTTCAGATCGATGCGAAGGGGTACCGCCAGCTCGTTGCGCCAGGCAATCAGATGCAGGTATGCGCCTTTTTGTGGATCTATTACGGATATCCGGCTTCCAGTTATGAAGGGATCAACGTAGAGTCGGTCCGGTACCGGTGCGGAAAGAAGCTGGGGGAAAAGGATGATACGTCCGTCGACATGGTCGCCGGCATTCCGGACTCGGGGATCGGCCATGCCATCGGATATGCCAATTTTCGCAGGATCACCTATTCCCGGCCGTACGTAAAATACACCCCAACCTGGCCCCGTAGCTTCATGCCCCAGAATCAGTCGGACCGGGATCTGGTTGCGAGAATGAAGCTGATCCCGGTCAAGGATTTAATTGAAGGAAAGCGCCTGCTTTTCTGCGATGACTCCATCGTGAGGGGGACGCAGCTCAAGGACAACGTGGCGCACCTGTTCCGGGCCGGGGCAAAAGAGGTGCACATGCGTATTGCATGCCCGGCCCTGATATATCCCTGCCCCTTTCTGAATTTTTCCACGTCCCGTTCCAACCTGGATCTTGTGGGCCGGAAGGCCATTCATGAGATTGAAGGCATCGACGATTCGGAGGCGATTTTGGAGTGTCTGGAGGCTTACACGGACCAGGCATCCGAAAAATATGACAAGATGGTGGACGTTATCCGCAGTCGTCTGGGGCTCACGTCGCTTCGTTTTCAGGAGATAAACGACATGATCGAAGCCATCGGTCTTGACCGGGAAAAGCTCTGCACCCATTGCTGGAACGGAAACGGTCGCTTCTGAGAGGCCTTCCAGGCAGGATCGGATTGCTTTTCAAGGCTGGGTGATTATTTTAATAATATTATTATACTTGAAAAAGTCTCGATCTGACGGCATAGGATGTGCTGACGAAGGAAGCGCATCGTTTTAACGCCGCCGGAACAAATCCCACGGGAAAATGACGTTTATGATGCGCTTCCTTCGTCAGCACATCCTATATTCCAGTTTACCTGAGAAATCGCGCATAACGCGGATATTGGACTTTTTTACGAAACCGTCAACATTAAACGCGTTTGTGCGTGAAAGAGGATAGGATATTACCATGTCAATGTCGATTGCACTTGCAGGAAAAGGCGGGACCGGAAAGACGACGACTGCCGGATTTCTCGTCAAATACCTGCTGAAAAACGGAAAAACACCGATTCTTGCGGTTGACGCGGATTCCAACGTGAATTTCAACGAGGTCCTGGGGCTCGAGGCAACCGATTCCCTGGGTCAGGCCAGAGAAGAGATGAAAAAAGGGGATGTGCCGTCCGGGATGACCAAGGACGTGTTCATGTCCATGCGCCTGGAGCAAGCCGTCATTGAATCCGGCGATTTCGACCTGGTTGTCATGGGACAGCCGGAAGGCGCCGGATGCTACTGTGCGGCCAATACGCTGCTGACCAATTTCCTGGAGCGGCTCTCGGAAAATTATCCCTATATCGTCATGGACAACGAAGCCGGCATGGAACACATCAGCCGGCTGACCACCAAGAATATCGATGTTCTGCTGATCGTCACGGACGCCTCCCGGCGGGGGCTCCAGGCTGCGATCCGGATTCATGAACTGGCAGGCAGCCTGCATATCGGCGTGCAGCGAAGCTGCCTGATCATCAACCAGGCAAAGGGCGA
>SLPT01000255.1 GCA_007131845.1 Desulfobacteraceae bacterium
ATTCGACAACATCCGCAACACGCTCATGCTGGTGGCGCTGATGTACAAAAACGACGGGCTCGGGGCGGCTGCGTGTTTTGATAAAGGAAAAAACCGACTCGATGCAATGGAGGAAAAGCTCGCCTCATCGCTCAAAGGCAAAAGAAAACTGTCCCCTGCCGCCGCTGCTTCTGGCGGCAAAGAAGCCCTTGCGCCGGTAATCGATGCCGGAGTTTTCCATCAACACGTGGAGACTGTCAAATCGCACATCCTGGCCGGAGATGTAATCCAGGCCGTGATCTCCCAGCCGTTTACGGCCCCTGCGCCCGACGATCCGGTGGCCCTCTACCGGGCGCAGCGATACGTCAATCCGTCGCCGTACATGTTTTTCATGCATATCGACGATACCATCCTGGTGGGATCGTCGCCCGAAACCATGGTGCGCCTGGAAAACCGGGTGGCTTCGCTTCGTCCCATTGCGGGCACGCGCCCCCGGGGCAAAACCGAGCAGGAGGACCGGAAGATGGCGGACGACCTGCTGGCCGATGAAAAGGAGCGGGCCGAGCACCTGATGCTGGTCGATCTAGGCAGAAACGACCTGGGCCGGGTGGCGGAAACCGGCACGGTGCAGGTGACCGACCTGATGGTGGTGGAGCGTTACTCCCACGTGATGCACCTGGTATCCAGCATCACCTGCGATCTGATGGATGACGTGGATGCGTTCGACCTGCTGGCGGCATCCTTTCCGGCGGGGACGCTCACAGGCGCGCCAAAGGTGCGGGCCATGGAAATCATCGGGGAGTTGGAAAACGAGCCGCGCGGGCCTTACGGCGGCGCTGTGGGCTACATTTCCTTTCACGGGAACATGGATCTCGCCATTACCATCCGGACCGCCTGCCTGGAAGGGGACAAAATGACCGTCCGTGCGGGTGCGGGCATCGTCGCCGATTCCAGACCGGAAAACGAATACACGGAGACCGTGAACAAGGCCATGGCCATCGGCCGCGCGCTTGAGCTTTTAAAAGGAGATGCATCATGATCTTCATGATCGACAATTACGACTCGTTTACCTACAACCTGGTCCAGTACCTGCGCCAGCTCGGAGCGGCGGTGACGGTACGCAGAAACGACGCCTTTGAGGTGGATGCCCTGGAGGCGGACGAAATAAAGGGAATCGTCATATCCCCGGGGCCGGGATCTCCGGAAAACGCCGGGTGCAGCGTGGAAGTGGTGCGGCGGTATTCCGGGAAAAAACCGATTTTAGGCGTCTGCCTGGGACACCAGGCCATTGCGCAGGCCTTTGGGGGGCGGATCATTCCGGCTGCGAAACTCATGCACGGAAAGACATCGGAAGTGACAGCGGACGGAATGACCATCTTCGAGCGGATCAACAAGCCCTTCGAGGCCATGCGATACCACAGCCTGGCGGTGGAGGCGGAAAGCCTTCCGGGGTGCTTCGAGATCTCCGCGAAAACCGGTGACGGTGAAATCATGGGGCTGCGCCACCGGGAACATGCAACCGAGGGGATCCAGTTTCACCCGGAGTCGATCATGACGCCGGTGGGAAAAAGAATATTGCGAAATTTTCTGAAAATAGCGGAGCAGTAGCAGGAATGGCTCGTTTGCCGGAAAAAGGAGAAAACCGATGAATACATTCAAAGACGGACTGGCGAAAATCATCAATCGGACGGATCTGAGCGATGCCGAAATGGCCTGGATGATCGGGGAGATCTTTTCCGGCAATGTTTCCGATGCGCCGATCGGGGCTTTTTTAGGGGCTCTGGCCACCAAGGGGGAAACGTTTGAGGAGCTGGCGGGCGCGGCGCGGGCCATGCGCAAGAAGGCGCACCGGATCGAAGCCATAGGGGCGGACGTGGTGGATACCTGCGGAACCGGGGGAGACGGTGCCAGCACGTTCAATATCTCCACGACCACCGCGTTCGTGGTGGCCGGGTGCGGGGTGGTCGTTGCAAAGCACGGGAACCGGTCGGTTTCAAGCCAGTGCGGCAGCGCGGACCTGCTCGAGGTTCTGGGCGTGAAGATCGATGTCGACCCGGAGATCGTGGAAGAGGCCATCGCGGATATCGGTATCGGATTTTTGTTTGCGCCCCGTTTTCACGGGGCCATGAAGTACGCCGCCAACGCCAGAAAAGAAATCGGACTGCGATCCATTTTCAACATGCTGGGGCCGCTGACCAACCCGGCCGGCGCGAATTGCCAGCTTCTGGGCGTGTATGCGCCGCAGTTGACGGAGATGTTCGCATCGGCGCTGAAGCTGCTGGGTGCCAAGCGCGCCATGGTGGTCCACGGTCATGACGGCCTGGACGAGATATCGGTCTGCGCACCCACGCGGGTATCGGAGCTGAAGGACGGGCACATCGCAACGTATGATCTTTCGCCGGAAACCTTCTTTGGAGACCTTGCCGATCCAAAGGACATGGAAGGCGGGGATCCGATCACCAACGCGGATATCACGAAAAACGTTCTGAATGGAGAAAAGGGACCGCGGCGCAACGTGATACTGATCAACTCGGCGGCAGCGCTCGTGACCGCAGGAAAAGCGGCCGATATCCGGGAAGGGATCCGGATGGCCGAAGTGGCTATCGATTCCGGGGCTGCTGGTGCAAAACTATCCGCACTGGCCGAATTTACGAATGAAAACGGGTGATGGATCGATGGATTTTCTTCAAAAAATCGTTGAGAAAAAGCAAGCGGAGCTGCGGGATGCCTCTGCCATCTACCCCCTGCCCATTTTGCGGGCGGCGGCAGAGGCACGGCGTGACTTCAGGCCCTTTGGCCCGTCGCTGGCCGCACCGGTGAACGGCGGCCGGGCGCATATTATCGCTGAAATCAAACGGGCATCGCCTTCAAAAGGCGTAATCCGAGAGGATGTGGATGCGGCGGAGATGGCCGGCTGCTATGAACAAGGGGGTGCAACGGCCATTTCGGTTCTCACCGAGACCGCGTGGTTCAGGGGATCGGTGGACGATTTGCTGGCGGCCCGCGACAACTGTTCACTGCCGGTGCTGCGCAAGGACTTCACCATCACCGAGTACCAGGTGGTGGAATCGGCCGCCATTGGCGCGGATGCGATTTTGCTGATCGTGCGGCTTCTGGATGAAGAAATGCTTGCCGGGTTCATGGATGTGGCGCGCGATCTGGGGCTGGATTCCCTGGTGGAAGTGCACACGCCTGCGGAGCTGGAAATCGCTGAAAAAGCCGGTGCAAAGCTCATAGGGATCAACAACCGGAACCTGAATTCCTTTGAAACCGATATTGCCATTGCAGGGGATATGGCGGCCATGCTGGCCCGGGACCAGGTTGCTGTGGCGGCGTCCGGGATCGGGTCCCGGGCCGATGTCGAGGCGGGACTTGCCGCGGGAATTA
>SLPT01000295.1 GCA_007131845.1 Desulfobacteraceae bacterium
AATCACGCAAGCCTTGATCTTGAACTTTTTACAAAGCCGTCGGATCGCGACTTTTTACAAGTGCATCAAATATGTCAAAGCCGCTCATAAGACATACTGGTGCAGAAAAACGCCTGGAAACGGATGACTGGTAAGAGTGCTATGATGGAAAACATAGTCTGTATTTCAATTTTTCTCTCCGCCGGGAATAAACCGGCAAGGCCAAAAATATGACAAACGCCGACGAAAAAGACATCACTGTTTTGGCGGGCGATATCGGCGGGACCAAGACCGCCCTGGCGCTTTTTTCTTCACGAAAGGGGCTGGGCAGTCCCCTGGCGAAGGAAGATTTCCCGAGCAAGGATTATACGGGTCTTGAAGCGATCGTCAAAAAATTCTTATCACGCCACGATATACCCATTGATCGGGCTGGATTCGGGGTTGCCGGCCCGGTTCTCAACAGGCAGGCAAAAATAACCAATCTGCCGTGGGTGATGGAGGAATCCGCACTGGCGCAAAGCATCGGCATCCAGTCCGTTTGCCTGATAAACGATTTAACTGCTTTTGCCAATGCCGTCCCCCTGCTGGAAGAAAACGACCTGCATCCAATCAACAAGGGGGATCCGGCGCCGGGAGGGGCCATGGCAGTCGTGGCGCCGGGAACAGGCCTTGGCGAGGCCTTCCTGGTCTGGGACGGCTCGCTCTACCGGGCCTTTCCCTCGGAAGGCGGCCATGCGGATTTTGCGCCGAGCAATCCGATGGAGGCCGATCTGCTGGAATCCCTGGAAAGCCGCTTCGATCATGTCAGCTACGAACGGGTCTGTTCCGGCATGGGCCTGGCAAACATCCACACCTATTTCCAAAAGACACGGCGCGAGGACAATGCCGGTTGCTCCGCCGCACGGCTTTCAACAGCGGAAGATCCGGTTCCCCATATTATCCGGGACGCCTTGAACGACAGACAGCCGTGCAGCCTTTGCAGGAAAACCCTTTCGGCGTTCGTCTCCATTTTGGGTGCCGAAGCCGGAAACATGGCGCTCAAGACATTGGCCACAGGCGGCGTTTATCTGGGCGGCGGCATACCGCCCCGCATTCTGCCGGCTCTGGAAGACGGCGCTTTTTTGAATGCTTTTATGCGCAAGGGAAGAATGTCGGACCTGATGAAAACCATACCGATCCATGTCATTCTCCATCCGGACGCGGCGCTGATGGGAGCAGCGCGCCACGCTATAACAACCGGCTGCACAGCGTAAACCAGGAGGCAAAGGATATGGCCAGGCAATATGACTATGATATCGGCATTATCGGCGGCGGGGCGGCAGGGCTGACAACGGCTTCGGGCGCAGCCCGGCTGGGGGCGAAAACCCTGCTGATCGAAAAAGAAAAAAACCTCGGGGGAGACTGCCTGCACTTTGGCTGCGTGCCCAGCAAAACGCTTATCAGCGCTGCCCATGCATACCATGCCATCGCTAATGCACCGGCATATGGTTTGCCGGCCGTCGATGTTCCTCCGGTGGACTTTGCCCGGATCCGGGACCGGATTGCAGGGGTCATTGCAACCATTCAGGAGCATGACTCCGTAGAGCGATTTTGCGGGCTCGGCGCAAAGGTGGAATTCGGCAGCCCCGAATTTATCGATGAATACAGTATTTCCCTGAATCAAAACACGGTGTCTGCGAAAAAATGGCTCATAGCTACCGGCTCATCCCCGGGGCTGCCCCCCGTGCCCGGCCTGGACCAGGTACCCCACATTACCAACCGGGAACTATTTTCCCTGGACAGGCTCCCGGCCTCCATGGCGATCATCGGCGGCGGGCCCATTGCCATGGAAATGGGGCAGGCCTTTTCCCGGCTGGGAACCAACGTGACCATCATTGAGCAGGGCGATCAGATCCTGGGCAAGGAAGACAGGGATATGGCCGATGAACTGCTGGAACTGCTCAAATCTCCAAACATGAACATCTACCTCGGGGCTTCGGTTGTATCGACCCGGGACCTGGGGGACAAAAAAGAAGTATTGATTCAAAACGCGGAAGGAAAAGAGATACCGGTCCATGCCGAAACCATCCTTGTCGCCGCCGGGCGGGAACCCAACATCGGGTCGCTGTGTCTTGAAAACGCCGGGGTGGATTTCACCCCCCGGGGCGTCCCCGTGGACAACCGGATGCGCACATCGCAAAAACACATTTTTGCCGCGGGCGATGTCACCGGATCCTATTTATTCACGCACGCCGCGGGATACGAAGGGTCCATCGTTATCGCCAATGCCATCTTCCGGCTGCCGCGTAAAGCGGATTACACCCTTCTGCCCTGGTGCACCTATACCGATCCCGAGCTGGCCAGCATCGGCATGAACGAAAAAAACGCCGCCGAAGCGGGAATAACCTATTCGGTATGGAGCGAAGCGTTCCGGGACAACGACCGGAGCCTGGCCATGGGAAATGCAAACGGCAGAATCAAAATGCTCTTAGACGCAAAGGAACATGTCATTGGCGTCCAGATTCTGGGGCCCAACGCGGGTGAGTTGATCAACGAGTGGGTTGCGGTGCAAAGCGGGAAGGTGAAACTGTCCACACTGGCTTCGGCCGTTCACCCTTACCCCACGCTGGGAGAAATCAACAAGCGCGTGGCCGGCGCATACCTCAGCCCGAAAATTTTTTCCGATCGCATTAAAAAAGGGCTCAAATTCTTTTTTTCCCTCAAGGGACGGGCCTGCTGAGAAGATACAGGAAAACCATGAACATCCCGGATATCAAAAAAATCAGCATTGTAATCGTGATTGCCGTTATCATCGCCTTGTTCTTTGCCCTGGATCTTCAGCAATACCTGAACCTCTCCTACATCAAGGAATCCAGAGACAACTTTCAGGCATTGCTGGCCCGGCATCCCATACTGGTCACCGGCGCGTATTTTATCATCTATATCGGGGTTACGGCATTGAGCCTGCCGGGCGCGGCGGTCATGACACTGGCGGGCGGGGCGCTGTTCGGATTCTGGGCAGGCATTGTCCTCGTTTCCTTTGCCAGCACCATCGGCGCAACCCTTGCCTGCGCGGTGGCCCGCTACCTGTTCCGGGACTGGACCAAAGCCAGGCTGGGTAAGTGGTATGACAAGATCAATGCGGGCATTCAAAAAGAAGGCGCCTTTTACCTGTTTACCCTGCGCCTGATTCCGGCGATTCCGTTTTTTGGCATCAACCTGGGCATGGCCCTGACGGAAATGAGACTGTGGACGTTTTACTGGGTTTCCCAGGTGGGTATGCTGGCGGGAACGGCCGTTTATATCAATGCTGGAAACCAATTGGGCCAGATCA
>SLPT01000106.1 GCA_007131845.1 Desulfobacteraceae bacterium
CGAATTGTTCGGTTACCGGAAAGGAGCCTTTACCCATGCCACAAGCGATCGGACCGGCTTGTTCAAGGAAGCCTCCGGCGGGTCGATTTTTCTCGATGAAATCGGGGATGTGAGCCCTGCGATCCAGACCAAGTTGCTGCGCGTGATACAGGAAAAGGAAATCAAGCCACTGGGCGATAACCGTACCGTTACGGTCGATGTCCGGATCATCGCATCCACCAACCGAAACCTGGAGGAGCGGATCCGGCAGGGAGCGTTCCGGGAGGATTTTTTCTACCGCCTGAATGTGCTGTCCATCGAGCTGCCGCCGCTTCGCGACCGGCCGGAGGACATTCCCCTCATTGCAACCCACCTTGTCCGGAAACACTGCGTCAAACTGAACCGTCCGCAAAAAACGCTGTCCCCGGATCTTCTCGAAGCCCTTGCCACCAGTCCGTGGAAGGGCAATGTCCGCGAGCTGGAAAACGCCATTGTCCAGGGGATTTTGTTTTCAAAAGACGATGAAATCCGCCCCGGGGATATTGCCACCGCGTCCATTCAGCCGTGCTCCCCCGTATGCCGTTCCCTTGATGAGATCGCCTCGGATCTGCCCTACCGGGAGGCCAAGGAGACGCTTCTCCAGCACTTCAACGAGCAGTATATCGGCCGCCTCCTGTCCGAAACCGGGGGCAATGTCACCAAGGCAGCCGCCCGCTGCGGCTTGGAGCGACAGAGCCTCCAGCAGGTGATGCGGCGGTATAGAATCGAAGCGGAAAACTACCGGAAGTAGAAGCTCCCCGGCAGGTTTTCCGATCCTTTTTGATTGACACCGTAAACATCGTTTAGTATTAAAAATAGACTATATTTGTAAAAAATGCTAATCAGGCGGATGTGTAGCCGGCCAGGAGTCAAGGTGAAAATAATTCCGAACAATACAAAGTGTTTATCCTGATATAAAATTTCAAAAGGATAGCACAAAACAACTGCCTGGCTTGGCGAATCACCTCCCGCATCCACTTTCCCGCGGCCCATATAGAAAATCAGGGATATCGTGCCCGAATACAGAATAGCCAGCAGCCTGAAAGAAAAGCAAACCCTTCGCAAACGCCGCGTGGGAATGGCTTTTCTAACCTACATGATCCCCATTGCGATCACGGTTCTTTTCTGTGTGTACGCAATGGTCCCGCCGGAAGCCGTGTTTATTTTCGCCGCCTATGCCGTGGGGGTGAACCTTGCCTTTTATCTTGCCATTCATTCCGGTTTGAACCTGAAATTCAGGGAGCCGAGCCTTACAGCTTTTCAGATGTCGGCCTCTCTTCTGCCGGCGGTTTACGTAATGTATCACCTGGAAGACGGCCAGGCGAGGGCTGTTATGATGCTGGTTATCGCGGTGCCCCTGATTTACGGCATCATGGCGCTTAATACCCGCCAGTTTATCCAGGTTGGGGCATGGTTTCTGGCTGTGTACTGCTTTGGGCTATTTATGTTGTGGCGTAAGGACCCATCGGCTCTGGATGCGCACATTGAATTCATCCAACTGGTTTCGTTTCTTCTGGCCGTTATTTCATCTTCCATTATCGGCGGTTTTATCTACAATCTCCGGAGGAAGGTCCGGAATCGAAACCGGGAACTGGCCGAAGCTCTCAAAAAAATCGAGCGGCTTGCCAACCGGGACGCGCTGACCGGTGTTTACAACCGCCGCAGGTTATTCGAGGCCCTGGAGCAGGAAGTGAACCGCTGTATGCGCTTCCAGAAATCCTTCAGCGTGTGCATTATGGATATCGATCATTTCAAGGATGTAAACGATAATCACGGTCATCAGGCCGGGGATGAGATTCTGCGGGAGATCGCCCGGAAAATTTCACGCAATATCAGAAATATCGATTGTTTCGGCCGGTACGGCGGGGAAGAGTTTCTCGTGATCTTGCCGCACACGCCCCTGGAAGGGGCGATAATCAAGGCGGAACGGATTCGTAAGCGGGTCGAGTCTCTCGTATTCCCGGATATTTCACCGGATTTCCGGGTTACGGTTTCCATTGGCGCAACCGAGCATCGGCCCGGTGAGGATATCGACGAAACCCTTGCCAGGGCGGACCGGTGCCTGTACATGGCGAAAGATGCCGGTCGCAACCGCGTCGTTACAGAATGATCGGGACTTTTGACAAGGCCGCCCGTTTTTGTTTGACAGAAGGCGCGTGTTTTTGTTATTCTTTTTTAATGATTTGCGTAAGATTTTTTCAATTTTCCAGCGGTTTTTTCCGGTTTGGAAATGGTTTATCAACCTTTCATGGAGAACAGGGCAATGGATGACGAAGGCAGTCCTCATTTATCGAAGGCTGTAGTATCGCGTCAGACAACGTGTTTCCATCCGATCCCGGATTTTGTGATAAGCGGAGAAAACGCGTCACGCCGGCAAAGTGCGCCGGTATGCGTGTTTCTTCCGGTCGGCTCACTTACGCCTCCGTAAGTCAATAGCCTCCGGTCCGCCTGTTGCCCGGGTGGACTACCTGATTGCAAGGAGGCAGGGCCGTGAACGAACCCCTCAAGTATCCCATCAATCCTTCCGCGTCCGAAAATAACGATTTTCTGAACTACGCGGATGATCAGACGCTTCGCCGCATGTGCGAAACCGAGCATCCCGCCGACCTGGCTGCTGCATTTTCCGAGCTGGACCTGGAAAAGGCCGTTACCCTGTTTTCGTCTATCACAGCGGATTGCTGCGCCGATGTGCTCGTGCACATGGATTACGATTCCCAGCGGGAAATTGCAGCCAGGCTCCCCGATGACGTTCTTGCACGGGCTATCGCCCGGATGTCCGCCGATGACCGGGTCGATCTTCTCCAGTCGTTGCCGGACGAGCGGGGGGAGTCTCTTTTGCATTTGCTGGCGAAAAAGGAACGGGAGGATATCCGGAAGCTCAGTGCATACGAGGAGGACACCGCCGGTGCGCTGATGACCAGCGAATACGCCACGCTTTCCCCCTATCTCACCGCACGGCAGGCCATTGACAAACTTCGTCTGGAAGCGCCGGACAAGGAAACCATCTACCACGCCTACGTAATCGATTCGGAGCGCCGGCTCATCGGCCAGGTTTCCCTGCGGGCGCTGATCATGGCCCGGCCGAACACCCTGGTCGAGGATATCATGCGCCGCGAACCCATCCGGGCCAATGTTCACGACGACCAGGAGGAGGTAGCCCGTTGGATGGGTCGCTACGACCTGCTGGCAATCCCGGTCACGAACGGAAACGGTGCGCTCATGGGAATTATCACGTTTGACGATGTGCATGACGTCATCGA
>SLPT01000266.1 GCA_007131845.1 Desulfobacteraceae bacterium
AAGCGTATGCCAGGGACCGGGCGTCTGGCTGGAACGTCCTGGAAAATCCGTCCCGGCTTTCCATTGGAACCATCGATTCCCTGTGTTCCGCTTTGACCCGGCGGATGCCGGTTCAAAGCGGTTTCGGCATGCTGCCGGAGATCGCGGAAGACGCAGATGCCCTCTACCGGGAGGCGGCTGCGAACACGGTACTGGAACTCGAATCCCAAAAAGACTGGTCCGGTTCGGTGGAAGCGCTCCTCCGGCATATGGACAACCATATCGGCAAGGTGGAAGGACTCATCGCCGAAATGCTTTCCCGCCGGGACCAGTGGCTTCGGCACGTGGCAGACACCGCAGATATTCGCGTTCAGCGGGAGAACCTCGAGGCGGCACTGGGCCGCGTGATCGAAGAAGCCCTGGAGCGGGTACAAAAAGAAATGCCGGATGCGGTACGGAATTATCTGCCTGATCTGGCGTGCTTTGCAGCGGAAAACCTTTTGTCCGAAAGACCGGCATCGCGCATTTGCTTATGCCTGGCAATGGACGGCCTGCCCGGAAGCGAGCCTCAGGACCTGGAAACATGGACCGGGATTGCCGAGCTGCTTTTGACCGCAGAGGGTGGCTTCCGGAAGGGCGTGAACAAGCGCATCGGCTTTCCGCCTGCACCCGTCAAAACGGAAAAAACGCGCTACGCGGAGAAAAAGGCCGCATTCCAGGCGCTTCTGGCTGAAATCGGGGATTGCGCGGAATTCGCCCGGGCCCTGGATGCCGTGCGCCGCCTGCCGTCTTATTGCTATACCGAGGAGCAGTGGCGCCTGGTGGAGGCGTTGTTTGAGATTCTTAAGCTCGCGGTGGCCCATCTGCAGGTCGTTTTCCAGGAAAAAGAAGCCGTTGATTTCACCGAGATCGCGCTGCGTGCGGCTTCGTCCCTGGGGGACGGCGACGATCCTTCGGATTTGGCGCTTCTGCTCGACTATCGCATCCGGCACATCCTGGTCGACGAGTTTCAGGATACCTCCATCAGCCAGTTCGATTTGTTTTTGAAGATGACGGCCGGCTGGTCGCCGGGCGACGGAAGAACGTTTTTTGCCGTGGGTGATCCCATGCAGTCCATCTACAGTTTCCGGGAAGCCGAGGTGGGGCTTTTTCTCCGGGCCTGGGAAGCGGGCCTGGGCCCGCATCTGCCCCTGAAGCGGGTGCGGCTTACGGCCAATTTCCGATCGGATCCGGGCATCGTCGATTGGGTCAACCGGACATTTCCGGATGTGTTTCCGGAAGAAAGCGATCCGTCAACCGGTGCGGTGGCCTATTCGCCGGCAGAAGCTGTGAACCCGGCTGCAGCGGTGGATGATGCGTCGGTACGCGATCCGAAGCGCGCTGCGGAAGCGGTTCGGGTTCATCCTGTTATGGGAGCCGATGAAAAGGAAGCCGCCGCCCGGGTCGCGGCGTGCGTCCTGGAGGAGCGCACCCGCTTCCCGGACGACCGTCTTGCCATCCTGGTCCGGACCCGGTCCCACCTGAAACAGATCCTGCCGGCGCTCCGCCGGGCAAACATCGACTACCGCGCGGTGGAAATCGATTCGCTTGCGGAGCGTCCCGTAATTTCGGACCTGGTGGCGCTAACCCTCGCCCTGTCCCACCCGGCCGACCGGACGGCGTGGTTGGCGATCCTGCGCGCGCCCTGGTGCGGGCTGACCCTTGGCGACCTGTTTGCGCTGGCCGGTGAAGACCACGAGGAAACTATTTTTCATCTGTTGCAGGATTCCGGACGCCGCGAAAAAATGACCGGTGATGGGCAGTCGCGCCTGTCCCGGGTGCTGCCGGTACTGGCCGATGCCATGTCCATGTGCGGCCGAAATTCCATACGGTGCCTGGTGGAAAGGACATGGACGGCCCTTGGAGGCCCGGCGTGCGCCAGCCTTCAGGATATCCGCGAGGCGGCCATGTATTTTAATTTTCTGGAGAAAACGATCGGATACGGAATTCTTGCGGATCGCGGTGTCCTGGAAGAGGGGGTGATGAAGCTCTACTGCCCGCCAGACACCGAAGCGGACGGCAGCCTGGAGGTCATGACCATCCATAAGGCAAAGGGGCTCGAGTTCGATGCGGTCATCCTGCCGGGCCTGGACAGAATCCCCCGGGGAGATGCGGAAAAACTCCTGCTGTGGCAGGAGGTCCCAGGAGATGATACTGACGGCGGCGGCGGTCTCCTGCTCGCCCCGATTGCGGAGACCGGCGGGGATGTCGATCCCACGTACAACTACATCAAGGGCCTTCATAAAGAGAAAAATGCGTATGAAACCGGCCGTCTGCTGTATGTGGCCGCAACGCGAGCGAGGCGGCGGCTCCACCTGGTGGGTTCGGTCCGGCGTTCCACCGCAAACACGCCCGTATCTCCGGATCCGCGTTCTCTTTTACGTTTCCTGTGGCCTTCGGTGGAGCCTGTTTTTACATCGGCCTGCGAAGCGGAAAACGAACCGGACGGGGTAGTTGAGGGATCAGGCGAGGCCAATGCCGGGGGTGCCGGATCCGAAGCGCTTCCGATCCGCAGGTTGAAAAAGGAGTGGTCCCTGCCGACGCTTCCGCCGGATGCGATCCTGCAAATCCCGGATCGGGAGACGGCGGTAGAGAGCGTCGCAAAGGAGGACCGGCGTTTCGGACTGCGCTTTGATTGGGCGGGCGTGGTGGTTCGCATAACCGGTACGGTAATCCACAAATGGCTGCGTATCATTTGCGAGACGGGTGTGGACGGATGGGACGAAAATCGTTTGTCGGCTGTGTCCGGCAGGATCCGTGCGGACCTGGCAGGCAATGGCATGGACCCTGCCAGGCTGGATGAAGCGGCGGGTCATGTGATTTCCGCTCTTGCCCGGAGCGTATCGGACGAGGTGGGGCGCTGGATTCTTTCATCCCGCGAAAGCGGGAGATGCGAATATCCCTTGTCGGGGGTTGCGCACGGGCGGGTGCATCACGTGGTGATCGACCGGACGTTTATCGATGGAAGCGGAACCCGTTGGATCATCGACTACAAGAGCGGGATTCACACGGGGGCGGGGCTGGAGGCGTTCATGGAGCAGGAGCGGATGCGTTATGACGACCAGACCGCGCTTTACGCGGCCCTCATGGCCCGGAAAGAGCCCCTCAAAGCCGTCCGCCGCGCCCTGTATTTCCCCATGTTCGCAGGATGGTGTCCATGGCCGGCCGAATCGCCCGGCAATAATATGTGACGGCTTTGTAAAAAGTCCAATATCTGCGTTACGCGCGATTTCTCAGAATTTCACGTACG
>SLPT01000035.1 GCA_007131845.1 Desulfobacteraceae bacterium
ATCATCGAAGAAATGACGGCCTCGCTCAATAAAACGTTCTGATAAATAGTGTCTGAACGAATAGCAAGTAAGGCCCTGAAAAAGCGATATGCAATATCGCTGTGACGTACTCAGAACCACTCATCTATCCATTTTTGCATCAACTCGATTTCCTGCCCTTGGGTTTCGACGATCTCCCGAGCCATTCGGGCAACCTCCGGATGCTCCGCCAGATCCTCCGACAAAACCTGTTCTGCCTTTTTTACGGCCATTTCGTGGTGGGTGATCATATCTTCCAAAAACAGTCTTTCCGCGTCTTCAACAGGCAATCCCCGGAGATCCCTCATCATGGGCTCATACCGGGCATGCGAGATTTCTTCCGGATACCACGTGTCGATCCACTCTTCCATTTCGCGGATTTCCCGCTGCTGTAACCGGATCACTTCTTCGGCAAACTCCCTCAATTCAGGTCGTTCGGTGAGAGCACCGATCTCCCTGGCACTGTCAATGGCCTCCTGGTGATGCGGAATCATTTCCACCAGAAAATCGAACTCGCTTTGCACCATGTGACCTCCGTCATGACGCGCCTCTCCCCGATGCATGGTTCCATTATCATGCGACGAGGCAAAGCCTTGTCCCGAAGCAACAGCCAACGCAAGACAGACCATCCCGAAAAAAAGAAGCCGGCCCGATTTGCTTTGAATTGAATTTTTTATACATCCATCCATGACACCTCCTTGAATACCGTTTTCAAATAATTGGCGGTCCTTGACGACTGCATAAACGGATAAATCCGATACTTTTCAAAGTATGTTTCTTTTTTTTCAAATTGCAAGATGCCTCTGCAACCCCCACCCCGAAAATGCCTTCGATCACTATTGTGCAAACACGCACCACAGAAACGAAAGGTTTTGGTGCAAAACTATTTTTGCACTTCCGATTCGGAATCAATACCATGAAATAATATCATATTATTGACATGTAACAGAAAATGACCATTTGACATTGATTCTCTCCGGAAATATGTTTCGAAATCATAGGCACTCACCTGATTTTGGTTTTTCCCGGCTCCGGAAAGCATTGCCGGAAAGACCATGCGGAATTGCAGGTTTCGACTATTTCATATCAAATTCATATCAAAATAAGGGAATTCAGCCATGACCGGATCTTTTTATGATGTGATCATCCTGGGAGCCGGTCCCGCCGGTCTCCAGGCGGCGATCCATGCAGCCAGGAGGAAAGTCTCGGTCCTGGTGATCGGTCAGCCTTCCAAAAGCAGCGCATACAAGGCGCATATTGAAAATTTCTGCTGTACAGCAAACCAGTCCGGCAAGGAGATGCTTGAATTGGGTCGTGCAAAGGCCGTGGAGGACGGTGCGGAATTTCTGGAGCAGGACGTGATGTCCATCGGCGCCGGAGACGACCACTACCTGGTTGAAACCGCAGGCGGGGAGAAACTCAAAGCCCAATCCCTGATCCTGGCCATGGGCATATCGCGTAACAAGCTTGGGCTTTCCGGGGAAAAGGAGCTCGTGGGACGGGGAGTCAGCTATTGCGTCGACTGCGACGGGCCGTTTTTCAAAAACGAACCGGTTGCCGTGATCGGAAGCGGCAGTGCAGCGGCAGGCGCAGCGCTTACCATGCTCTTTTATGCTTCGGCGGTCCATCTTGTCTGCGACACGCTGGATGTGGACGGCTACCTCTCGGAGAAGCTGCACGAGAGCGAGGTGAAACTCCATGAAGGCCGGAAGGTGACCCGCATCCTGGGAGAGGACGCAGTGAGCGGACTGGAGCTGGACGATGGAACGAAACTGGATCTTGCCGGTGTTTTCATCGAACTGGGAGCGAAAGGCGCGGTCGACTTTGCCGGCCGGCTCGGCATCCTCCTGGATGAGACCATGAAATACATCGCCGTCAACCGAAAGCAGGAAACCAATCTTCCGGGCGTCTACGCCGCCGGAGACATCTGCGGCCCGCCCTGGCAGGTGGCCAAGTCCGTGGGCGAAGGCTGTGTGGCCGGCATCGAAGCCGCATCCTATGCCGCCGGGCGCAAACGAGCCGGCCGGGATAACGGATAAAATCCAAATCTACACGGAAAGATTCTGAAAATGCAAAGGAAGCCGTTACAGAAGGTTATTCTTTGGTTTGCGGTTCTGGCAATCGCCATTTCAACGGTCGGTTGGGCCGGAATACCCGGTTCATACGCCTGGATCGGTATGTCCCCGGCAGAGGCGGAAGCAGCCGTGAATCCGGATGAAGAGGAAATCCAATGGTTCAGGGATCAACTGGGCATTTCCGATCAATACAGGCAGGCGCACGATGAGATATTGGGCATGTCCTGGGCCCATTTTCTCACCATGGCATTTCTTGTTCTTTTTGCCGTGGGCGCCTTGTATGTTTTTGTGCAAAGACAGAGAAGATCCCGTGAAATACTCGAAATAATCCAAAAGGAGATGAAAGATGGCAATACAGGTTGAATTCAAACAATCCGGCAAAACGGTTCAGTGGGACGACAGCCTCGATTCGATCCTGGATTTGGCACAGGCCAACGGGATTGAGATCGACTCCGACTGCGAGGCCGGCATTTGCGGCACCTGCAAGGTGCGTCTCCTTTCAGGAAAAGTGGACATGGAGGCGGAAGACGGTCTGGAAAACGAGGACATCGAGCAGAACATGATCCTTACCTGCGTGGCAGTACCCCTTACCGACATTTCACTGGAGGCCTGATACGCATGTGGGGCGAAAGGAACATCAATGCCTACCTGGCTGTTTTTTTCACCCTCCTGGTGCTGGGCTTCCTGTTTCACCAGGATCCGGGGTTCGCAGGCAGTCTGCCAGGCCATCTACTTGGCATCATCGGGGGCATACTCATCCTTATGACCCTGATCTACCCCTTTCGCAAGCGGATCCTGAAAAAAAAGGGGAAGCAGAACCTGCTCAATACCCACATTACCTACGGACTTGTCGGTGCTTCGCTCGCCGTCATCCACTCCGCGCACAAGCTGGAAAGCACCATCGGCATTCTGATTTTTCTTTCCCTTGTATTGGTGGTGCTGAGCGGTATTGTCGGCCGCTACCTCTTCAGGAAGGTCAACAAGTCGGTTAAGGAGCAGCAGCGGGATTACAACCTGCTCAAGTCCCGCATCGACCAGCGGAAAAAGGAACTGCATGCCATCTGGCAGGCCGAAGCTTCGGAAGATTCCGGTGAAAGTGATACTGAAGATCCGCAGCCCTGGATCGAAGACTGGAGTCGCTGGTTTGAAGAAGTCCG
>SLPT01000297.1 GCA_007131845.1 Desulfobacteraceae bacterium
CTCGTCGTAACCGGGGCATCCGCAGAAGGGGAACCGCCGGCCGCTGAAATCCGATTTTCCCGATGGTCCCGGCAAAACGGAATGCGCTATCCCGGGGAAATGACATTTTTCGAAAACGGTAAGGAAATTCAGCGGATCCCCCTGCGCCAACTGGATGCCGAGCCGGCCTTCGAAGCCGGTCAGTTTGATATCCGCGCACTGGAAGCCGCCGCCAGGAGTAAAGAAAGAAAATCATCAGAAGATGATTTGCCGGATTCTGCTCCGGATGCCACGCCGGACGACGCTCCGGATGACTCCAGGGATATATCCGATGAAATCCGGGAGGAGATCGAAGCGTTCAGGCAGATTTTCGAATAACATCAAGAACTATAATATCACATCAAGGAACCACTATGCCAGGTAAGACAAAGTTCGTTTTCGTTACCGGTGGGGTCCTGTCTTCCCTTGGAAAGGGCCTGGCCTCCGCTTCCATCGGGGCACTTCTCGAGAGCCGGGGGTTGAGCGTTACCCTGTTGAAGCTCGATCCCTACATCAATGTCGATCCGGGTACCATGAATCCGTTTCAGCACGGCGAGGTTTTCGTTACCGACGATGGTGCGGAAACCGACCTCGACCTCGGGCATTACGAACGCTTTGTGAGTGTCCGGCTCGGCCGGGATAACAATTATACCACCGGGAAAATCTACCACTCGGTTATCAGCAAGGAGCGGCGCGGCGATTACCTCGGCGGAACGGTCCAGGTCATTCCCCATATCACCGATGAAATCAAGGCCTGCATTTTTCGCACCGCCGAAGACTACGATTTCGTGATCGTGGAGATCGGGGGGACCATCGGGGATATCGAAAGCTTGCCGTTTCTTGAAGCCATCCGGCAGTTCCGGTTCGATGCGGGCAAGGAAAATGTATTATACATTCACCTGACATACATTCCCTATATCGCACCGGCCGGAGAGCTCAAGACCAAGCCGACGCAGCACAGTGTCAAGGAACTCAGAAGCATCGGCATTCAGCCGGATATTCTGCTCTGCCGCACGGATCGCTATCTTCCCAAGGAAATCAAGGCAAAACTCGCCCTTTTCTGCAATGTCAGCCCCGATGCCGTAATTACCGCAAAGGATGTTTCCTGTATCTACGAGTGTCCCCTGATATTCAACCGTGAAGGTCTCGACGCCAAACTGCTGGAGGTTTTAAACGTCTGGACGGGCTCTCCTCGCCTGGAAGAATGGGATAATTTCGTTCATCGCTGCAAGAACCCCGCGTCATCAACGACAATCGCCGTGGTGGGAAAATATACGGATCTGACGGAATCCTATAAAAGCCTGAACGAGGCCCTTTACCACGGCGGAATCTCCAATGACGCGGCTGTCGATCTCCGGTTCATCGATTCGGGCACACTGAATCAGAATAACTACGAATCCGTTCTGGAGGGTGTCCATGGCGTGCTGGTTCCCGGGGGATTTGGTTCCCGGGGAATCGAAGGAAAAATCCTGGCCATCCGGTATGCCCGGGAATACGCCATACCGTTTTTCGGTATCTGCCTGGGAATGCAGCTGGCCGTGATCGAATTTGCACGAAACGTTGCCGGAATGCAACGCGCCCATTCTTCGGAGTTCGATCCGGAAACCCCGTCCCCGGTGATCTATCTCATGACCGAATGGTATGATGAAAGAAAAGAGCGCGTTGAATACAGGGATACGGACTCGGAAAAAGGCGGCACCATGCGGCTTGGGTCCTATCCATGCAAAATTATGAAAGACACGCTTGCATGGCATGCCTATGGGCAGGCATCCATTGATGAGCGGCACCGGCACCGGTATGAATTCAACCTGGAATTCCGGAGTCGGCTCGAAGAACACGGCCTGGTATTTTCCGGTTTCTCCCCCCGGGGCGATCTTGTGGAGATTGTGGAAATCAAAGACCATCCCTGGTTTCTCGGGTGCCAGTTTCATCCGGAGTTCAAATCCCGCCCCATGGTGCCGCACCCGCTGTTTGTGGATTTTATCAGGGCCGCCCTGGAATCGAAGAGCGTGTTGAAAGACAAGACGCAGGTGCAGGAAACGGTAGATGCAGCAGAAAATAAAAACAGTTGATGAGCCTGCACATTCCAGAAAAACCGGTCCGCCGCCCGCCTGCCCTTAAACCCGGCGGGCGGATCGGTGTTGCAGCCCCTGCCAGCCCGTTTGATAAAAAGCGTTTTGAAACCGGTGTGAACCTTCTTCGGGAGAGGGGGTTCGAGGTGGTCCTGCCGGAAGGGCTTTTTTCGCGAAAAAGATATCTTGCAGGCGACGATGATCACCGCCTTGCCATCCTCCGCGATCTTTTTTCCGACCCGTCCATAGATGCTGTGTGGTGCGCCAGGGGGGGCTACGGATCCATGCGGCTGCTTGAGCGTCCGGAGCTGGACAACCTCGGACTGCATCCCAAGGCATTTATCGGTTTAAGCGACATTACCGCACTGCTCAACCATCTGGTTATCCGGTGTAAAATGGCAACCTTTCACGGACCGATGATCACAACGCTGGCCGACGCGGACCAACAAAGCATCGATCACCTTTTTGCCCTGCTCGGCGGAGGCGGTGTGCCGCCTATCCTGGCCCGGTCTTCCCGGGTGATCGTTTCGGGGAAGGCTGAAGGGAGGGTTTTGGGCGGAAACCTCTCAACCCTGGTTCATCTGCTGGGCACACCCTATTTTCCCGATTTCAAGGGGTCCATCGTCTTTCTTGAAGACATCGGTGAAAAGCCGTACCGGATTGATCGTATGCTGACCCAGCTGCTGTTGTCAGGCAGCCTTGAACAGGCAAAAGGCGTTATTTTCGGCTCCTTTATGAATTGCGGCGCAGAAAAAGAGATCGAAACCATTGCAGCCGAAAGATTTTCATCCCTGTCGATACCGGTTATGAGCGGTTTTCCCTCGGGCCATGCCATGCCCTGCCTGACACTTCCCTTAGGCATTTCGGCCCGGCTGGACACGGATGAGGCAAGCCTCTGGTATCTCGAAAGCGCCCTTGAATGACGACGACTTTGAAAAAAGTGCAATATCTTAGTACCGCGCGATTTCTCAGAATTTCACGCACGGCAGGTACGCTGTATTCTTCGAAATCGCGCAAGCCTTGATCTTGGACTTTTTTCAAAGCCGTCGGTGCGAGGCTTTTACGAGACTATAATTTTACGAGAGCATCAACAGTGGACCCTGAGATGGACCCTGAGATGGGCCCTGAAAAGAAAGTCATCCGGGAAGAAATGGAACA
>SLPT01000171.1 GCA_007131845.1 Desulfobacteraceae bacterium
ACGGCTTTGTAAAAAGTCCAAGATCAAGGCTTGCGCAATTTCGAAGAATGCAGAGTACTTGGCGTACGTGAAATTCTGAGAAATTGCGCGTAACGCAGATATTGGACTTTTACGAAGCCGTCAAGAATGATGAGCTTGTAAAAAACCGGCAGAAATGCGGTGCAGGAGAATCAAGTCATGAGTGTAAGCAAAAGAGCCGATGAGATACCGTCGTTTATCGTGATGGATGTTCTGGAACGGGCCAAAGCGCTGGAAGCGGCCGGCCGGGAGATCATCCACCTGGAGATCGGCGAGCCCGACTTCGACACCCCGGGAGTGATTTCCGAAGCAGCGGCCGAAGCAATGGCCGGCGGCCAGACGCATTATACCCACTCCCTGGGTATACCGGAGCTGCGTGAAGCAATTGCCGACCATTACGAAAAACAATACGGAGTAACGGTGCACCCGGAGCGGGTGCTGGTTACCGCCGGCACCAGCACGGCCATGCTGTTGCTGTTTTTCGCCCTTCTGGAGGAAGGCCGGGAGATCATTCTGTCCGATCCCCATTATGCCTGCTATGACAATTTTGTCACCTTTGCCGGTGGCAGGCCGGTACGGGTACCCTTGCGCGAAGAAGACGGCTTTTGCTTTCACGCATCGGATATCCGCGCGGCCATGGGGCCGGAGACCCGGGGAATATTCATCAACAGCCCGTCGAATCCCACCGGCCAGGTAATGACCGGGGAAGACCTGGAAGCCGTGGCGGAGATGGCCCCGGGAAAGCCCGGCGGCGCGTATGTGATCAGCGATGAGATTTATCACGGCCTGGTCTACGAAGGGCGGGAGCGCTCCATCCTGGAATTCACCGACAACGCCTTCGTGCTTGACGGCTTTTCCAAGCGCTACGCCATGTGCGGATGGCGCCTGGGCTACCTGATCGCTCCGCCGGATTTTATCCGGCCCTTGCAGAAGATGCACCAGAATTTTGCCATATGCGCGCCCTCCGTCAGCCAGTGGGCGGGCGTGGCCGCTTTGAAGTACGCCTGGCCGGAGGTGGAACGCATGCGGGAAATTTATGATACCCGCCGAGGGCGGCTTGTGGAAGGCCTTCGGGACCTGGGATTTGACATTCCGGTGGAACCCGGGGGGGCTTTTTATATTTTTACCGGCTGCTCCCATCTTGACCCGGACGACTACCGTCTGGCCTTCGATATCCTGGAAAAGGCCGGGGTGGCCGTGGCGCCGGGGCGGGACTTTGGCCCCGGCGGTCGGGGATTTCTGCGGTTTTCCTACTGCAACAGCCTGGAAAATATCGAACAGGCCCTGGTGCGTCTGGGCGAATACCTTGGGGCGAAAGACCCTTTATCTTCTACCGGGCGATCATAGCCCGCATCATGTCTCCCGCATTTTCAGCGTGATCGGCGATGGAACCGACGATTTCGGCGAGTTTGATCATGTGTATGACGGTTATGGGATCGCTTTCCATTTCCATGACTTTCCGGAAAAATGCGCGTTCCATCTGGTCGGCATCATGCTCCATCTGCCGAATATTTTTGATGATGGCCTTGACCTTCTCGCGCTGCTTGTCCGAAAAGCTTTTCAGGTACAGCCGGGCTTCCTCGACCATCCGGCTCAACTCCTCGATCGGATCCACCACGGCGTCCACGAGCAGAAAAAAATCCCGCTCCAGGGCGTCCGGTATCCCGCTGTCCGGCCGGTAGGAGAGCCAGTTCAGGGATTCCTGGACCGAGTCGACCACGCTGTCCTGTTCCCGCAGGTATCGGAAGAACTGGAATTTCTCCACCGGGAGCATCACGTTTTTCGGCATATGGTTGCGAATGCCCCGCTTGATATCATCGGCCTCATGCTCGAGCCGGATCACCTGCTGCCGGTGGTCCTCGAAGATCTCGCAGTTGACGGCGGCATAACACTCGGCAGCCTGCTGGAAGGCCCAGGCGCATTCCTTGACTTTTTCTGCATGCTTTTGCAGATCGTCGAAAGGGGACCGGGTGAACATGGAAAAAAAGGGAATACGCATTAAGCCTCCTAGCTATAGAATAAACTGTATCAGGTTGAAAATGATCAGGGATGTCAGGGCCGCTGCGGGAACGGTTAATACCCAGTATAACATGATTTTATAGACAATGCCAAAATTTACCGTATCCATTCCCCTTGCGAGCCCCACGCCGATTACGCCCCCCACGGCGGCATGGGAAGTGGATACCGGCAAACCGAGCTTGGACGCCAGAAGAACGGTGGTCGCAGCAGCAAAAGTGACGCAGTAGCCGCGGGAGTTGGTCAGGGTGGTAATCCCTGAGCCCACCGTCCGGATGACCCGTGCACCGCCCATGGCGATGCCGATGGCGATGCACACACCTCCGTAAAGCAGGAGGTAGTAGGGAACCGGAACCTGCACGGCCACCTCTCCGGTTCGGGCCAGAAAATAGATCAGGGCGAGCGGTCCGATGGCGTTGGCCACGTCGTTGGCGCCTAGTGCAAGCGCCACGTAGCAGGCGGTACCGATCTGGATGGTCCGGAAAACCATTTCCGGATCCCGGAATATTTCTTTTTTCGTCAAAAATCGCCGTAAAAGATTTCGTCCGCCGAACCCGCCGGCTATACCGATGACCGAGGCAACCAGCATGGCGGTGATATCTCCCACCGCCATGGCCGTTCCCATTGGCGTTTTGAAGAGAAACGACATGACTATGACAAAGACTGCCAGGCCGATAAACAAAGGGGAGAGCCGCAGGGCCGAGTCGAAGGAATCGGTGCGGGCCAGTACGAAGGCGACGATGATTTTGAACATGAAAAATGCAATGGTCATACTGAAAACCGGGGATATGACCCAGCTTCCCACAACCGCCCCGAAACCGCTCCAGTTGACCACGCCGATGCCGCCCGTGGCCAGCCCGAACCCCACCATTGAACCGACGATGGAATGCGTTGTGGATATGGGCATGGATTTCCAGGTGGCAAAGGAAACCCAAAGGGCGGCCGATGTCAGCGCCGAAAATGCACCGATCAAGGCGACCCGGTGATCATCTAGAACATGGGGGGACACGATGCCTCCCCGGATCGTATCGGTGACATGGGAGCCGATAAAGGTGGCGCCGATGATGACCAGTACCCCGGCAATCGCAATGGCCTGGCGGAGCGTTATCGCGTTGGCCCCCACGGCCGGGGCCATGGAGTTTGCCACATCGTTGGCGCCGATGTTCCAGGACATGTGAAACCCGACGATAAATCCCA
>SLPT01000245.1 GCA_007131845.1 Desulfobacteraceae bacterium
CAGGCGGCCTTCGGCCAGCAGGATGATCGAGTTGCCGCTCTTGAGATGCCACTGGTCCACCTGCGGCTTAATCTGGGTTTTTTCGCAGTTCTTCTCCAGGTAGCTCACCTCGATCTCATGGTCGAAATGACCGATATTGCAAACGATGGCCTCGTTTTTCATCTTTTCCATGTGCTCGCCGGTAATAACATCGCAGCATCCGGAAGCGGTGACGAAAATATCGCCCTTGGGTGCCATTTCCTCCATGGTGGACACCTCGAATCCTTCCATAGCTGCCTGAAGGGCGCAGATGGGGTCGATTTCAGTGATAACCACCCGGGCGCCGTAGCCGCGCATGGACTGGGCCGAGCCCTTGCCGACATCGCCGTAGCCCGCGACCACGACGGTTTTTCCGGCTACCATGGTATCCGTGGCGCGTTTGATGCCGTCGGCCAGTGAGTCACGGCATCCGTAGATGTTATCGAACTTGGACTTGGTGACCGAGTCGTTGACGTTGATGGCCGGGAAGAGCAGTTCGCCCTTCTTTGCCAGCTGGTAGAGCCGGTTGACGCCGGTCGTGGTCTCTTCGGACACGCCGCGGATCTTTTCGGCAATTTTATGCCATTTTTTCGGATCGCGCTGATAGGACGCCTTGAGGCGGTTGATGATGCATTGGTATTCATAGACGTCATAGTCCTTATCCAGCATCGATGTGTCTTTTTCAGCCTTGACGCCTTCGTGGATCATGAGCGTGGCATCCCCGCCGTCGTCGACGATCAGATCGGGGCCGCTTCCGTCCGGCCATGTGAGGGCCTGTTCCGTACACCACCAGTAATCTTCGAGCGATTCGTCCTTCCATGCGAACACGGCTGCTGAGCCGGATTTCGCGATGGCGGCTGCCGCATGGTCCTGGGTGGAGAAAATGTTGCAGGACGCCCAGCGGATGTCCGCGCCCAGGATCGCCAGGGTGTCGATGAGCATGGCGGTCTGGATGGTCATGTGCAGGCTGCCCGTGATTTTGAGCCCCTTAAGCGGCTTGTCCTGTCCGTACTTTTCACGTACGGCCATAAGGCCTGGCATTTCGTTTTCGGAAAGCTCCATTTCCTTGAATCCCAGCGGTGCAAGGGAGATATCCTTGATCTTGTTGGGAAGGCTAAGATCGAGTTCCGGTACGATGGCTTTGTTGTCTTTTGACATCAACATGAGTAAAATCCTTTCGGTATTGTTTTGTTATTTTAAATCAATCTATCAACATTTTCATATCAAGTTATGTTGATATTGTAATTTCAATTATAGAGTTTTTTTTAAAGATGTCAAGAATTATTTTGGGTAACGGATCAATCGATCCGGAGGGTTTTTTCCGGGACGGCAATTGCTTTTTGTCTCAGGTCGTCGAGCACCTCGACGCCTTCCATGTCCGGTTCGGCTTCTCCCAACAGCATGCCCCGGTAGGTTCCCGGGTTTTTGCTGTCTCCGGCGGATAGCACCCGGTTGTAGCGGTGAAGCAGGTTGCCTGAATAGCTGTAAATATTCAGGGGGCCGTAGCGCATGTCTTGCCCGGATTCGTTTTTGTTGCCGAAAACGACCAGGTCGCCGGGAAGATGCGCATCAGGCGGGCTCAGCACCAGAATTTCGGCGAACATCTCCAGAATCCCGACAAGGTCTTCCCCCCTGCCATGATCGAGTGCATCGCATCCTTCCCGGTACAGTTTCCCGATATCGTCCTCCGTGAAAGAAAGGTCCATGGATTCCAGGATTTCCGTCCGGATGACCCGCACCGTGTCTGCCCGGCTCGCAACCACGACGTCCTGGTCGCTTAATATCTTCCGGATGGATTTCAGGCGAACCATTTCACCAAGGGTGGGGTTCTTCCGGACAGCGATATCTTCCATGTCGGTTTCATACAGCTTGAGCTCATTGTCTAAAACCACAATGCGCGGCGTTTCGGCGGAGAAATCGCGCGAATGCATTTCGATTCCCCGGCGGGTTTGGCTCCCGTATCCGGCCATTTCCAAAAGCGCCCGCATGTCGGTCTTTTCCACCTTGTATCCGCCGCTGACCGCCCCAATGGATTCGATGACCCGCCCGGCCAGGCGGTCGACGGTCTTTTTCCGGTGAATGATTTCTTTCAATGACATTTTGGACTCCCTTTGCTACAAAACGATTCCGGCACCATGATTGTCGGGGGCCACAGAAGATACTGTCTTTTTCGCCAATCTATGCGGCCGGCTCAAATTTTGATCGTCAAAATACGCCCGGTTTTGGTTCTGCCATTATTTACACCTATAATAATACAATAATCATGGACAGGCAAAAATCGATCCTTTTAATCTATCCGCCGGTAGGGGTCCTTTCGGAGCCCCCGGCCGGCATGGCGCGGCTTGCCGGATTTCTGAACGCTTGCGGCGTGGATTGCAGCAGCCTCGATCTCAACATTGCCGCTATGACCATAATTGCCCAAAATACTGCCGCAGGTACTTCCCGCAGAACAACCGACCGAAAAACGCCCGATGCTGTTTCCAATCCCGCTGTTGCCGGCGTCCGTGACGATACTCAGGATGATACCTGGACCCGTCGTGCGAAAAAACACCTTCCCGCCAATCTTGCCGCCCTTCAAAATGCCGCTGTCTACAAAAACCCGGACCGGTACCGGCGGGCCGTCATGGATATCAATCGGGTGCTTTATGCGGCAGGCCGGAATGCCGGCTTAACGCTTTCACTCTCCGATTATGCAGAGCCTGACCGTTCGCCCGTGCGCAGCGGCGACCTGCGCGATGCCGCCCGAAATTATCAGGACAACCTGTTCTTCCCCTTTTTCGAGCCGATGATCACCGAAGCCCTTGCCGCCCGATCCGTTGATATCGTGGGCCTATCCGTGGGATTTATGAGCCAGGCCCTGTGCGCGGCGGCCATCGCCGGGTTCATCCGTCGCACCGCACCGGAAATCCGGATCGTATTCGGCGGCTCTCTGATCACGTCCTGGATGCACCTGCCGGGATTTTCCAATCCCCTGGCGGGATTTGCGGACGAGATGATATCCGGTCCGGGAGAGGGGCCGCTTGCGCGCATGTGCGGAATAACCAGGCTGGAAGCGGATTTTGTGCCGCCCGGCGCCCCGTATGCGTTTGCATCCCCGGATCCGGCGTCTTATCTTTCGCCGGTGCCGGTGCTGCCCGTAGCCGCATCCGACGGCTGCTACTGGCGGAAATGCGCTTTCTGCCCGGAAAGAGCTGAAAAGCGGCGATACC
>SLPT01000136.1 GCA_007131845.1 Desulfobacteraceae bacterium
CATTGCTATCGAACAGTACGTCGAAGCCGGCGAGGTCGATTCCGGTTTTCCGGCAGAAATGCATTACGGCGCTTTTCCCTGTTTCCTGCAACACCGGGTCCGAATCGTGATCGATGCGGGCGCCCTGGGCGGCCTGGGAACTGAATCGGTCAGAATCCGGCTGTATGCGCCAGTAGGCGAGGCTGGTTTTGCCGATCACGACTACTCTCAGGCTGCGGCCGCCGGTTTCGATGAATCGCTGTATAACGAAGCCCTTTTGACCGGTGCGTTCATAGTCCCGGGCTTTTTTCAGCAGCGAGCCAAAGGTTTTTTCATCCGCTACGAGCCAGACATTTTCACCCTCTCCGGACCATGAAAATTTGAATACAAAGGGATACGTAAGGGGCGGTGCCGGATTCGTGCGATTTTCATGGTAGTCCGCAAGGCTTTCGAAGCTGTTTGTTTTTGGGTGCGGTGTTCCTGTTCTTGCGAAAAGCTTTGCCTGCCCGGTCTTGCCGGAAAATGCAAAGCGCATCGTGTAATCCGGGAAGACGCTGTCGCAATTCGCTGCGGCCATTTCAAAAAGGGAGCGCCGGCATCCCTGGGGAAGGATCACCCCTTTGGCCCTTTGCATGGCCGCCGCGTCGGAGTCATCGGGCTCCCGGCCGGCGCACAGGCGGTTTTCATCTCCGGTAAAACATGGATGATACGAAAGAATCATGGCGTTCCTGGCGGCGATCCGGCTTACGGTCTTTGCTAAAAGGCGATCGACTGTCGCGATGCCGGATGGATCATCAGTAGCCGAGTTTCCGCATGGCCCTGGCATCGCGGCTCCAGTTTTTCTCCACCCGCACGAACAGCTTGAGAAAAACCTTCTTGCCCAGAAGGTTTTCAATCTCCATACGGGCTTGTGTTCCGATGGTTTTGAGCATGGCGCCTTGTTTGCCGATAATGATTCGTTTCTGGGAGTCCCGTTCCACGTTTATGGCCGCATAGATACGGATCAGTTTTTCATCTTCGGAAAACTGCTCCATGGTGACCGCAGACCCGTACGGGACCTCCTGACCGGTGTTTTCGAACACTTTTTCCCGGACCATTTCGCATACGATAAACCGCTCCGGTATATCGGTGATGGCATCTTCGGGGAAATAGGGCGGTCCTTCGGGCAGCAGCGCCTCCATGGCTTCGGCAAGCCCGGAAACCTGGGTGCCGAATTTTGCGGAAATCGGAACAATCGCGGAAAACTCCGGGTGAAGGTTTTTCCATTTTTCAATGATTTCCAGCAGGGCCGGTTTTTCGATCCGGTCGATCTTGTTGATGGCCAGCACCGCAGATCGCCCGGGGCGCTTTCTCAGCTTGTCGATGAGCATCGCCTCGGAGCGGGGATCGGGCCGGGATGCATCGATGACCACCAGGATCAGGTCCACTTCATCCATGGCGGAAAGGGCCACCTGGACGATTTTTTTGTTAAACGCCTTATCGGACACGTGAACCCCCGGGGTGTCCAGGAACACGATCTGGCAGGTCTCCCCGTGCATAACCCCGACGATCCGGTTTCTCGTTGTTTGCGGTTTTTCGGAGGTGATGGAGATTTTTTCCCCGATCAGCCGGTTTAAAAGTGTCGATTTTCCAACATTGGGCGCGCCCGCGATGGCGGCGAAACCGGACCGGAACCCGGAGGCGGCGCCGTGGTTTCCGGCCCCGTCATTCATGATCAGCTCGCTTTTCATTGCCGGCTGCAACATCCGGCATTGTTTCGGAAAGCCCCAAAAGCGCTTCGATCCGCTGCCACAGGCGGTCCTTTCCCTGCCCGGTCTTGGCGGAAAACAAAAGGAAATCGTCCTTTGTTATGGAAAAACGCTTTTCGATCTGTCCGGTCCGGGCGGTCCGGCGGTTCCCGGAAAGCTTGTCCGCCTTGGTGAATACCAGCAGAGCGGGCAGGTTTGCATGATGGAGAAAATCGATCAGGTCCTGTTCCTCTGCTCCCGGATCACGGCGGATGTCCTGGAGCAGGATGACGCCTCTCAGACTGGTTCGCCCGGTGAGATAGCTTTCCACCATGGGCTTCCACCGGGCGCGCTCCTGCTTGGATACCTTGGCATACCCATAGCCCGGAAGATCGACGAAAACAAAACGGCCGTTGATCGCAAAAAAATTGACGAGCCGGGTCTTACCCGGCGTGGCGCTGGTTTTTACCAGGTTCTTCCGGTTGACAAGGGTGTTGATCAGCGAGGATTTCCCCACGTTGGACCGCCCGGCAAAAGCGATTTCGGGCAAATCCCCTTCCGGGTACTGCGACGGTTTCGCTGCGCTGGTGATAAAATCGGCCGACCGGATCAGCATGCTTTTTTCCCGCCTTTCGTCAAACCACCTTGTTGAGCGGATACTCGATGATGCCCTCTGCGCCGTTATCAAGCAGCACCGGAATAAGGTCGCGCACCGTGTCCGAGCTGATCACGGATTCCAGGCTGTACCAATTGGACTGGTAGAGCTTGGCCACCGTCGGTGCATTGAGGGAGGGAACCAAAGAAACGATGGTCTCCAGCTTGTCTCCCGGTACGTTCATCTTGATGCCGACCAGCTTTTCGGCAACCAGCGCCCCTTTCAGAAGCAGGGCGATCTGCTCGATCTTCTTTTTCTTGGCCGGGTTGTCCCAGGCCGTATGGTTTGCAATCAACCGGGTGTTGGTCTGCATCATTTCGTGGATGATGCGAAGGCCGTGGGCCCGTATGGTGCTTTCGGTTTCGGTTATTTCGACAATGGCATCGGCCAGACCGGATACCACCTTGGCTTCGGTCGCCCCCCAGGAATATTCGATCTGCACGTCGATATTCAGGGATTCGAAGTACCGTTTGGTGTAATTGACCAGTTCGGTAGCAACTTTTTTCCCCGATAGATCTTCGAGCTTGTAGAAGGGAGAATCCGCTGCCACGGCCACGACCCACCGGGCCGGCCGGGCGCTGACCTTTGAATAAACAAGATCCGCCACCACGTGTACGTCGGAATTGTATTCCGCGATCCAGTCCTTGCCGGTGAGCCCTGCATCAAGGGTTCCGTTTTCAACATAGACGCCCATTTCCTGGGCCCGGCACAGCGTGCAGTGGATCGTTTCATCGTTGATATCCGGGAAATAACTCCGGCCGTTGACATTGATCTTCCAGCCGGAGCGCTTGAACAGTTCGATGGTCGATTTCTGGAGGCTTCCCTTGGGGATGCCCAGGTTCAGCACGTCATTCA
>SLPT01000328.1 GCA_007131845.1 Desulfobacteraceae bacterium
GCGCACATACGGGATAAGCTCGCCGATATCGCGGCATACGTGGAGACCCTTCGGGCCCTGGCCAATGCCGCGGCAAACGATCCGGTATTCTACGGCGATATCGCAGTGCCCAACCCCCTGATCGCCAACATGGCCAAGCTCCATTTTGCGGACAAGTACCATGATTTCGTAAAGAAAATACAGGACATCGGCGGAGGCATCCTGGCAACCGCTCCGGACAAGCGGGACTGGAACAATCCGGAAATTCAGGGCTACCTGGAGCACTACTTGGGCGGTGCCCAGGAATATACCACCCTGGAGCGCCTGCAGATGATCCATGAAACCATGCGTCACGTCTGCTCCCATGAATCCGCTTTCCACGAGGTGACCACCGTGCATGCCGAAGGGTCCATGGCCGCCCAGAAAATGATGATACTCCACGAATCACCGCTGGATCGCTACGAACAGCGGGCAAAGATTGCAGCAGGTATCCTGCCGTGGGGCAGTGGTGAAAAAACGACAGTGTGAAACACGTCAGGTCAGGGCAGGGGGGCAACCCCTGTCCTTGATCTTGACGAAAAATCCTGGTTTTCATTCGGTGCTAGGGGAAAAGAGCCGTGGAGAACAGCGCCAGATTGCCGAGAACATGAATGACAACCGGCACCCAGATGTTTTTTTCGTATTCATAGGTCGCTGCGAATACGAGTGCGCCGACCGCATGGGTGAGGGCAATGCCGCCGGAAAGATGTGCGGCCACGAAAAGAGCGCTGCTGCCAACGATCGCCGCGACAATACCGAAACGCCGCAGGAAACCGTAGAGAACGCCGCGGAAAAACATCTCCTCGGCAAAAGGCCCGATAAAAGCGGCCACCAGAAAGAAAACGGCGATTTGCTGAATGCCTGAAGGAAGTCGTATCCCGATCATGGCGACGGGGTCATGCCCTGCCAGGGCCAGGGCAGCACCTGCGGCCGCCGCGGCAAGGCCGAATGCCGCGGACCAGAGCAGCCCCCTTTTCAGGCCCTGACGCAGTCCGGAGAAAGACAGTCCGGCAATGGAGGCGTCTTTCACAAACCAGACCGTGACCCCCATGATGAAAAAAAGCTGAAGTGTCCGCACAACCCCGGTGACTGCATAGGGGTCCGCTGCCGGCCCTCCCATTGCAACCAGCTCCAGCGCTGCAACACCAATAAGGGTTATTGCGAGGGGTCGCGGTTCGTAACGAATTGTTCCTGTGTCCATCCCAGACGCCTCATGGATTGATACGCATACCATTGAACGTACCAGTGCTCGATTCGGCCGATGCGATTCCGGATTTCTGCGATCGCCCGATGATCACCCAGTCGACCAAGGCTGGCGTACGCCATGCACGCGACGTTCGGGTGTGGGTCGTCGATCATCTCCAGGAGCAGATCATATGCAGCCGGATGACGGCTCCAGCCCAGGGATGCGGCATACCAGTACCGCAGCGCCACCGAACCGCCAAACGCCAAACGGTCATCTATCCCGTAACGCATAGGATCCATCCGGTGATCGATGATCGCCCGGAGTGCATCACGCTGTTTTCGCCAGTCGCCGGATGCGAGCCCCGCCCGGATTTCTTCGGGTGTCTCCGGGGATGCGTCCGACCCGGTGTACATGACGGCAGCCGTAGCCAAGCCGATCAAAAGACATAGTGCGGAAGCCAGCATGTGCCGGTGAAACACCTGGCGCACCGGTAACAGCGCCGCTGCTATAACGCCATGGAGGAAAATAAACAGGGATAGGGGAAGAGCGGAAAACAGGCTGATATAGGTTGCTTTCCTGAATATCCCCCCGGAATCGGATAACCGGGAAAACGAAGCAAGGGCGCGACCCGGAGCCTCCAGAAAAGAAGCCGGCGTTGTTTCCAGCACGGTCTTTCCCGGACCGGAGAGAAAAAGGCGGCCTTCCTCCGTCGATACATGCACCTCGCATGCACGGTTTTCAGAAACAGGAAGCCAGTCATTGGCTGCCAGGGCTCTTTTTACCCTCTGCTGTATGTCCGGGTCGCCGATTCCGCCGGTGCATGCCGGAACCATGAGCTTCTGGGGCGGGGTTTTGATCAGCTTTGCAGGATACAACGTGTAACGATAATAAAAATCGTTGATGGCCGCACCCGTCGGATGACTCAGCAAAAGTCTGTCCCGGATATCGATGAAAACGGAATCGTCAGTTTTGGGCAGCCAGAAAAGCGCCACCAGGAGCACGGCCGCCACCTGGATCGCCAGGGCAAGCCGGCCCATGGGGCGGGCCTCGGCCGGCATCCACCGGATGCACAGGAAAAAGACGACAGGCGGTATCAATATAAACGACAGGCTTCCGGCTGCGAAAAAACCATCCTTGTTCACGGCGGCTATGGCCACAACCCATAGTGCGGCAAGAAAATAACCGAAACGCCGGGAGCTTTTAAAGGCACGGACATAAAGCCATGCGCCTGCCATTGCGGTCAGAGTCAGACCGGCACCGATGGTGAACGTGAAAAACAGGGCGCCGGCAAAAGCCGGAAAAAAGGCTTTCAGGGAGCCAAGCACGTGTGCATTGGGGACGATCAGGTATCCCGCGGCATCCAGCGCGGACATGGCTGCATGAACCCTGACGTTGGAGACATAAACCAGCACGAAAAAAAGCGCCTGGGAGACCGTAAGCCCCGCGGCCAGGACCACGGCGGGATAGACGACGCGGCTCATCCGACTATCCTTTTCATTTCGCGCGCGCTTCCGTTAATGTATCCGCTACCGCCTCAAGGGCCAGCAGGTATCCCTTTCCGCCGAAGCCGGATATCCTCCCGGAAACCACATCGGCGATCAGGGAGCGATGACGGAAAGCCTCCCGCTTATCGATATTGGACAGGTGGACCTCCACCACGGGAATGGTAAGAAGCAAAACCGCATCCCGGATGGCCACGGAAGTATGCGTATAGGCGGCCGGATTGATGATCAGCGCGTCGCATTCTCCGATGGCGGACTGGATCTTATCGACGATCCGGCCTTCGCTGTTGGACTGGAAACAATCGACTATAAAACCTTGTGCCGTTGCTTTTTCGGCAATTTTCCGGTTGATGTCGTCGATGGTCCCGGCGCCGTAATGCCCGGGCTCCCGCTGCCCCAGCATATTCAGGTTGGGGCCGTGAATGACCAGGATTTTCTTTTTGTCCATTTTCTGAGCTTCCTGTAAACTATCCGGCAATCGTTATTCCAGCAGGGCTTTCATTTCCGTAATCACGGCTGCGTAGTCGTTTTTTCCGAAAATCGCCGATCCCGCGACGAAACAATCTGCACCGGCATCGGAAATGTCCCGGATCGTTTTTCCGTTCACTCCCCCGTCGACCTGGATGAGCAGCTCCGGGTTGCTGGCTGCGGCCATTTCACGAACAAGGCGGATTCGCTCCAGGCTTTGGGGAATAAAAGACTGCCCGCCAAACCCGGGGTTGACGCTCATGATCAGGACGTAATCGATGTCTTCCATAACCCATTCCAGGGCGGAAAGGGGCGTCGCCGGATTGAGGGCTACGCCCGGGCGGGCTCCCGCATCGCGGATCAAGGAAAGCGTCCGGTGAAGGTGGATGCATGTCTCGGCATGAACGGATATCCAGTCTGCGCCGGCTTCGGCAAACGCGTGAATATAGCGCTCCGGGGCTTCGATCATCAAATGAACGTCCAGGGGCAGATTCGTCACCCGGTTGACGGCTTCGGCCACCAGGGGACCGATGGTGATATTGGGAACAAAATGGCCGTCCATGACATCGATGTGTATCCAGTCGGCACCGGCTTTCTCAACGGCCAGGATATCGTCTCCCAGGCGGCTGAAATCAGCCGACAGTATGGATGGGGCAATGAGCTTCATAATGGTTAATTTCCTTGCACTCAATTCTTGACGGCTTCGTAAAAAGTCCAATATCTGCGTTACGCGCGATTTCTCAGAATTTGCGGCTTACGCCTTGTAAACATACACGTACGCCAGGTAAGCTGCATTCTTCGAAATCGCGCAAGCCTTGATCTTGAACTTTTTACCAAGCCGTCGGATCGCGACTTTTTACGAGTTCATCAATTCTTAGTTATACAATTCCGTTGCAACCAACTCGTCGTTCACATACAGGAAAACCGCCGCCCTGGCATACCGGGGAACAATGGCCCATATTTCCTTTCCGGGCGCCATCAGCTCGTCATAGACCGTTACATTCATCGAGTATACACTCATTTCGAGCCGGACATGCTGCTTCAGGTATCCGGGGGAGAGCCGGTATGTAAACAGCCTTTTTTCACCCTCCCGGCCGCCCCCGGCTTCCGCTGCCGCCCGGTTCACGCGAAGCTGCACGCCATCGCTTTCCACGACGCGGTGTCCCGCCGGCGGGTTCTGGCCGAGTATCATGTTATCCGGTTTTGAGTTATCGTATACCGGAATGAGCGCGTCAAGAAAAAGTTTGTAGTCATCCAGCAGCAGCATGGTTTCATCCAGGAAGCGTCCTTCCACATCCGGCATTTTAAATGCAGCGGGGCGCGGACCGCGGCTGACCAGCACATCCACCGTTGATGAGCGGGCGACGCTTTGGCCGGGCGACGGGGATTGCGCAAGGATTCTGTCGCGCTCCGCATCCCCTGTGTATACGAAAGTCGTATGCCCGCTTTCCAGTCCGTTTTCGTGGAGGATGATCTGCGCCCGGGAAAGGCTCTGCCCCTTAAGATCCGGCAATGCGACCGAAGAGGACCCCTTGGACAGCACGAGGGAAACATCCCGTCCTTTCTTGATGGTCCGACCCGGCTCCGGGGACTGGTGAATAACGTGGTCCCGGGGAACCTGCCCGTCATATTCAAACCCATGAACTTTCGCATTGAGCTCCAGTGCGGACAACAGCCGCAGAACCGAGACCGCATCCTTTCCGGAAAGATCCGGCACCACGACCGATTCCTCTTTTTGTATAAAAAAGGACAGGGTGAAAAACGCGCTTGCCCCGGCAATCGCCGTAAAGACAGCCAGCGCGGCAAAGAATTTGAAGGCCGAACGCAGCATCATGAGCTCAGGCTTTTCTCATAAAGGCGGCAATATAGAAGCCGTCCGTTTCGTGAACGTGGGGAAGACAGCAGACCAGGCCATCCGGCGGCGATGCGCCCGGAAACCGCTTTAGAGTCCCTGAAAGCGGCTTTACGTGAAACTCAGGGTGCTCCCTCAGAAACGCATCCCGGACGTCGGTCGTTTCCTCCGGCTCGATGGAGCACACAGCGTACACAAGAATCCCGCCGATCCTCACGGAAGCTGAAACGTTTTTCAGAAAGCGAAGCTGGCGTTTTCCCATGCGCGCGAAATCGGTTTTCCGGATCGACCAACGGACATCGGGATTTCTCCGGATCACCCCGGTTGCCGAACAGGGGGCATCGAGCTGAACCCGGTCGAAGGATGCATTCCGGCCGGGAAGCGGGCCTTCGTCCAGGTTGTGGCCAAGGGGGGTTACGATTGTGATTCCGAGCCTTTGGATCTGCTGTATCAGCTCTTCGCGTCTTTTTGCATGGTTGTCCACCGCCACGATTCTACCCGTGTTATTCATAAGCTGCGCAAGGTGAGCGGTTTTTCCGCCCCGGCCGGCACAGGCGTCCATGACCGTCTCCCCCGGCAGGGGAGCGGTCACATGGGATACTAACTGCGCTGCTTCATCCTGAACGTGAAACCATCCGTTACGAAACGCTTCAAGCTCGTCCACGGGGGGCTTCAGGCCGTAAACCCGTAAGCTTTCAGGCGTGTGGATTCCACGCGCCACTCTGTGGGCGTGGGGCGCCAGTGCGGCCGCAAGGGTATCCGACGTGACTGCCAGTGTATTGGTCCGGAGTGTCAGGGGCGGTATCTCGTTGTAATAGCGGCACAACGAAACGGTTTCATCAAATCCGTAGCGCTTCGCCCACCGCCTGATCATCCATTCGGGAAACGACTGGTCCACGGAAAGCCACAGGAAGGGATCCTTTTTCCTTTCCGGCCATTGGATACGATCCGGATGCCGAAGCGCCGTTCTGAGCAGGCCGTTGACGAACCGGACCACATGGTTTCCGGCCGTTTTTTTAGTATTTTCCACCGCCGTGTGAACCGCTGCCGATTCCGGGACCCGGTCCATGTATAAGACCTGGTAGAGTGCCGTCCGAAGGATGTTCAACACGGGCCCTTCGATCTTCCGGACGGGGATTTTCGAAAAACGTGCGATGATCCAGTCAAGACGCCCGCGGGTTCTTAGCGTGCCGTACACCAATGCATAAGCGAAATTCCGGTCCCGGCGATCCATGCGCCGCAGCGTATCATGGAAGGTCTCCGAAAAAAGCCGGTCCAGGTTGGTGCTTTGTCCACCCCCGGCATCCAGCGCATCGAGCAGAAAACAGGCGGCCTGACGGGGCTCTGTAGCGGTCATTCCAGAACCGTTCCGGCTTCGATGGACTTTCCCTGCAAAAACCGCGCAATATCCATTCGCTTCCCGGATTCCGCCTGGATTTCCTGGAGGCATAAGGCATCTTTGCCGCATGCAACGCGGAGTTCATTATCAAACCCGCGTATCACCGTGCCGGGAGGACGGGGTTCGGTCACCTGGCACACCTCGGCGCGAAAGATGCGCAGGCGCATGTCTCCCATGAAGGTAAACGCCCCGGGCCATGGACTCATGCCGCGAATGAAGCGCTCGACCTCTTCAGCCGGCTTCGACCAGTCGATCCGGCCGTCCGACTTGGAAAGAAGAGGTGCATAGGTGGCTGCGGCATGATTCTGGGGGATCGGACGGATCTCGCCTGATTCGAATCCGCTTATGGTCCGTGCCAGAACCCGGGCGGCAGCGTCGGCGAGCCGGTCATGGAGCGATCCGGCAGTATCGTCGGGCCGGATAGGAACCGTTTCAGACAAAAGAATCTCACCGGTATCCAGGCCTTTGTCCATGAGCATGCTGGTAACGCCGGTTTCCGTCTCTCCGTTGATAATGGCCCGGTGGATGGGGGCAGGGCCCCGAAAGGCCGGAAGCAAAGACGCGTGAAGATTGACCGATCCGAATGCCGGAATTTCCAATATGCGCTTCGGAAGGATGTGGCCGAATGCCACCACCACAAACAGGTCGGGACGGGTTGCAACCAGGGTGTCATAAAAATCTTCCGTCCGAACGCTTTCCGGCTGGAGAACCTGGCATCCCATTTCGACTGCGGCCTCTTTGACCGGTGGCGGCGCCAGGCGGCGGCCCCGGCCCCGGGGACGATCGGGCTGGGTGACCACCAGCTCAACCACGCAGTTGCACGATTCCAGGGCCCGCAGAGAGGGAACCGCAAATCGGGGGGTCCCCATGAATACGATTTTTAGCGGATCACTCATCTTTAATCAGCTTCTGGCGTTTTCGTTTGTAGATCTGCCGCTTGAGGGAACTGATATGGTCCAGTATCAGGGTGCCGTTTAAATGATCGATCTCGTGCTGCAAAATGATCGATTCGATGCCGTCTGCTTCGAATTTTACGGGGTTTCCGTGGCGGTCGAGCCCTTCCACGACAATTCGCCCGGCGCGTTCGATATCGCAGCGCATATCCGGCACGCTCAGACACCCTTCCTCTTCGGATACGACGGATCCGTGCATTTCCAGAATGCATGGATTGATGATCACGCTGTACTCTCCACGCTCCGGATCCGCATCCGGATCATAGACGATGAGGCTCTTGTCGATGCCCACCTGTATGGCGGCAAGCCCGACGCCGGGTGCCTGGTACATGGTCTCGGCCATATTTTCGATTATTTTCTGCAAATCATCGGTGATCTCATCCACCGGCCGGACCGGTCGGAGAAGGAAGTTGTCCGGATAGGTCAAAATAGGTAAAAGAGCCATGATAAATTGAATCCAAAGCTTTATGCTTTATATATTAACTTTTTGATATTAATTTATATTTACTAATCATACAGCGGCAGTCGCTTTTTCAAAAACCCCGGAAAGAATTTGTCTGCCGGTTTCAATGTCCTTTTGGATCTGCGCGGCCAACGCATCAATGCCGCTGAATTTTTCCTCGTCCCGGATCCGGGAGATAAAATTGACCCGTATGGGCTTGTCGTATATATCGCCTGAAAAATCGAGAATATGTACCTCGACCGTAAACAGGTAATCGTCAAAGGTGGGTGAATAGCCGATATTGGCGACACCCATCCGGGTTTGACCGTCTACCTCGACACTCACCGCATAGACCCCCTGTCTCGGGCACAGCTCATCCTCGATCCGGATGTTGGCGGTGGGAAATCCCAACAGACTGCCTCCACGCCGGCGCCCCGCGGAGACGGTCCCCCGCAGTTGGTAGTAGCGCCCGAGAAAAGCCCTGGCATAGGCGACATCCCCCTGCTGGATGATTTCCCGGATCCGGGTGCTGCTGACCCGTTCCGGAAGGCTTTCATTCATGGCCACCCAATCCGGAACGATCACCTCAAACCCCATGGAATCACTCAGGGCGCGCAGGAAATCGACGTTTCCCTCCCGGTTTTTTCCAAAGGCATAATCCCTGCCGATGACGATCCCTTTCATTCCGATGGTGTCAATCAGGATATCCCGAATGAACGACGTGGCGGTTACCGAAGCAAATTCCCGGGTGAACGGTATGATAATCGTTGCATCCATTTGCTGCTTTTCAATCAGTTCGAGCTTTTGTTCCAGCAGCGTGATCAATGGGGGCGGCTGCCGATGATTGAGAACCTTGACGGGATGGGGGTCAAACGTTACAGCCACCGGCATGCCGCCGATTTCCCGGGCTTTCTCCCGGGCTTTGGCAAAAATGGCCTGGTGGCCCAGATGAACCCCGTCGAAATTCCCGACCGCGACGACCGCATTGTGAAACGGTGAGCGGATCTCCTTCAGTCCGCGAAATACTTTCATATACAAAATACCTCTGGCGTGACGTAAAAGCTTGAACATTGTGTACGGGCTAAACAATAAGCACGATGGGCGGCCTGTAACATACAAAACGGATTTATCGGCAAAACGCTGCAAAGATCGCTTTTTGAATATCAAGGCCCCGATGCCGATTTTTCGCTTGACAGGCTGTCCGTATGGTTATATAAAAAAAATTTCACTTTAAATCAATCATTACTTTTTGATTGATTGCCTGCCGAAGTGGCGGAACTGGTAGACGCGCTAGGTTCAGGGTCTAGTGGGGGCATCTCCGTGGGAGTTCGAATCTCCCCTTCGGCACCATCTGAAAAGGGAATCGCCGCAATCTTAAGGGATTGCGGCGTTTTTCTTTTGAGATCCGGATCAGTGGGGTATAATCGCAAGAATCATGATCCCGGCAACGACGCCCGCCACGATTCCGAAGGTTCCGGAATGTCCGCTGGAAAGCTTTTCGGTCTGCGGAATCAATTCATCAAAGGTAATAAACAGCATCGCCCCGGCAGCCAGCCCCAAAACGAGAGAATTGACAACCGGCGAAATCGTTCCTGCAAGTCCGCCCACAAAGGCGCCGAGTCCCATGGGAGCACCCACTGCCACAGCACTCAAAAGAATCTTATGGGCCCGGACCTTCCCGACATTCAGGGGCAGCGCAAGGGCCATTCCTTCCGGTATGTTGTGAAGGAATATGGCAATAGCCAGGGCAATCCCAACCTTTGGATCCTGCATGCCTGCTGCGCCGATGGCCAGGCCTTCCGGCAGGTTGTGCATGGCGATTCCCAGCCCCATGATAATGCCGGTTTTCAGAAACGGGCTTTGCTCTTCGTCCCCAAGAATGTGGAAATGGGGAAAAATCATATCGATGGAAGCCATAAGAACAACCCCTGCGATCAGTCCGGCAATCCCCCAGAACAAGCCTCCGTTATCAAGCGCTTCCGGCATGAGCTCGAAAGTGACGATGGCGATCATTATGCCGCCGGACAGACCGAGAAGGGAGCTGATCTGCACGGGACTGATCCGGGTAAGCATCAGTGCCGTTACCCCGCCAATGCCGGTTCCCAGGGAACCGGCCAAAAGTCCCAGCAATGTAACTTCCACTATTCCCATTGGATTTCTCCGGGTACATTTCAATTAATAAGTGTTAAGTAAAATCAAGACGTTATTTTTTAATTGTGAGGAAGCAAAAAAGGCTTGCAAATCGATAGTTGCAAGCCTTTGTCTTTTATGGCGCGCCCGGGAGGATTCGAACCTCCGACCTACGGATTCGTAGTCCGGCACTCTATCCAGCTGAGCTACGGGCGCGTATGTTAAGTTGCGCCTTTCTATACGCCATGATGATGGCAATGTCAATATTTCATTTTCGCTTTATTCCGGGGGGCATCTATATTATATACAGCGAATGAAAAGAGACCAGTCGATGCCGATAGATGAATACTACATGGACGCGGCCCTCGAAAAAGCCGCGGAAGCGGAATCAGCAGGAGAAGTCCCGGTGGGGGCGGTCATTGTGGACGAAAATGGCCTGATTATCGCCCGTGCATGCAACCAAACCATTGGCAAAAGCGATCCCACGGCGCATGCTGAGATCCTGGCTCTCCGGGAAGCCGGAAAGCGGGCGGAAAACTACCGCTTGTTAAATATGACCCTTTATGCTACTATTGAACCTTGTGCCATGTGCATGGGTGCGGCGGTTCATGCCCGCCTGAAAAGAGTTGTATTCGGCGTGAACGATCCCAGGTGGGGGGCGGCCGGGTCCCTTTTCAATTTTTCGGAAAAAGGACTTTTCAACCACTACGTCGAGATCATGGGTGGTGTGCGGGAAACCGAATGCAGGCGCATGATCGTTGATTTTTTCCGCAGCAGGCGCAAACCCGGTTCATAACGGCTGCACCCAGATCGTTCGGGTTGATGCCTTGTAATACGTCTCGAGCCTTGTGCAACGAATCGCTTTGCCCTCGCGGCACCATCGTTGTGTATTGTTGTTGTTGAAACCGCCAATGGCGGTTCAAAAAGAAAAAGGAGCAGCAATTGTCGAATCTTGTTATCGTGGGAACCCAGTGGGGGGATGAAGGAAAAGGCAAAATCGTGGATTTGCTGGCTGAATACTCGGATTTCGTCGTTCGGTTTCAGGGAGGCAACAACGCAGGGCACACGATGGTGGTCGACGGCGAACAGTTTATCAGCCATCTCGTTCCATCGGGCATTCTCCAGAAAAAAGTCTGCATTATCGGAAACGGCATGGTTGTCGACCCGGGCGTTCTTCTCGATGAGATCGATTACCTCAAGGGAAAAGGGGTTCAAATCGATCCGAAGGTGCTGCTCATCAGCCAGAAAGCCCATGTGATCATGCCCTACCACAAGGCGCTTGACGCTGCCCGGGAAGGATGCGGCAAGTCCAAAAAAATCGGCACGACCGGCCGCGGCATCGGGCCGTGCTATGAAGACAAGGCGGCCCGCCGGGGAATACGCTTTATCGACCTGCTCGACGAAGACTTCGAAAGCAATGTGCGCGCCATTGCAGAAGAAAAAAACTTCTACCTGTCCAAATTCCATGAACTCGATACAATCGATGTGGATGAACTCATAAACACATACAAATCCTACCGGGACAGGCTTGCCCCCCATATCACAGACATTTCCGTCGTTCTTGACCAAGCGGTCCGAAGCGGCAACCGGATCCTGTTCGAGGGCGCTCAGGGCACCCATCTTGATATCGATCATGGCACCTATCCGTACGTTACCTCGAGCAATACGATTTCCGGAAACGCCTGCTGCGGAACCGGAATCGGGCCAAAACGGATCGACCATATCATTGGCATTGTTAAAGCATACACCACCCGGGTGGGGGAAGGACCTTTTCCCACGGAATTGTTTGACGCAACCGGAGATTTCCTTCAGGAAAAGGGCGCCGAGTTCGGAGCGACTACGGGCAGGCGCCGCCGCTGCGGCTGGATTGATATCGTCATGCTCAGAAATGCGGTGCGCCTCAACAGTCTTACAGGACTGGCCCTGACGAAACTCGATGTACTGGGCGGACTCGATGAAATCAAGATCTGCACGAGCTACCGGTACCGGGGCGAAACCATCGAACATTTTCCCGTCAGCCTGAACGTTCTGGCCGAATGCGAACCGGTTTTCGAAACCATTGCGGGCTGGAAAGAGGATATTTCCGGGATCCGGCATGTTGAAGATCTGCCCGAAAATACCCGTAGATACCTGAGGACAATCGAAACACTGACCGAAACGCCGGTGGATTTGATATCCGTGGGCCCCGGAAGAAACGAGACAATCTTCATGAACCATCCGTTTCAATAAAACTATACCGAATCGGGTATTTACAAAATTACATGCGCGGTCGGCAGTTTTTGGTTGACAATCGAAGCGTTGTCCAATACAAAGCACACAAACAGTCGGGACGTGGCTCAGTCTGGTAGAGCACAGCGTTCGGGACGCTGGGGTCGCA
>SLPT01000053.1 GCA_007131845.1 Desulfobacteraceae bacterium
CCAGATCGTCCCGTTCGATATCCGTGCCGTCGCTGCCGACCTCTATTTCATTTTCAGAGGTATCCGGCACTCTTTTGACGCAAACCAAAATCTCCATGTTCATCCTCCCAAAATAGTTGGTTGTAATGTGTCCTAAATAGTGGCTGAACGAAAACCGTTTTATTCGTCGATCTTTGCGTCCTCAAATTTTCGTCGTCCTTGACCTTGACGAAAAATCCTGGTTTTCGTTCAGCCGCTAAATAATCTTACTGCAGCGCCTAATTGTTTATCTGCCGGGCAATGAGCTCGGACAGGTCGATGGCTTCCATCTGTCCTTCAAGGCCGGCAACCTTGATGGCGTCTTCCATATTGACCAGGCAGAAGGGGCAGCCGGTAACGATGACATCCGCGCCGGCTTCTTTGGCCATTTCGACCCGGACGACGCCCATCCGCTGATCTTCTTCCGGTTCATAGAAAAGCATCAGCCCGCCGCCACCGCAACAGAAGGACCGGTCCCTGCACCGGGTCATATCCACCCGCTTCAGGCCAGGAATAGCGTCCATCACCTCGCGCGGGGCGTCGTAGATTTCATTGTGACGACCCAGGTAGCAGGGATCATGGAAGGTGTATACCTTGTCTTTTTCCGTGTCGTCAAGCGGGTTGAAGGAGACGGTTTTGTCCTTGAGAGCCCGCACGACGAATTCGCTGATGTGCTCGGTCGGCGGAATGTCCTTGTAGTCTTTTTTCAGGGCATTGAGCGCATGCGGGTCGGCGGTCACGATCGATTTTGCCCCGCTGTCTTCGATCATGGCCGTATTGTGCTCCCGGATGTCCATAAACAGCATTTCCTCGCCGAAGCGACGGACTTCATGCGCACTGTCCTTTTCGTTCTTGCCAAGAATGCCGGCATCGGTTCCGGATGCGCTGAGAATCGTGGCCGTAGCACGGGCCAGATCAACCATCCGGTCATCGTAGGAGGTGATGGAATCCACGAAATACAATGTTTCCGCGGTATCGCCACCTGAAAGATCCTTGATCTTAACACCCTCCGGCAGGTCCTTGGTCCATTCCGCACGTTTCTTTTCCATCTTGCCCCAGGGATTGCCGCGCTTGCCAAGCGCATTCAGGGGTTTCTGGAGGGACTGGGGAACCATTCCCTCGTCGACCATGCCGCGGCGAAGGTCGATGATCTTGTCGATGTACTCGATGGTGATGGGGCATTCTTCCTCGCACGCACCGCAGGTTGTGCAGGACCAGATTTCGTCCTCTTCATAGATGCCCCCGATAAGCGGTTCGCCCTTGATAAAGGGGCCTCTCATCGGGTAATGGGCGTGGGCGAAGTCCCTTCCTTTCAGGGAAATAAACCGGGGGGATAGCGGCCGTCCCACAGCGTTTGCCGGGCAGTGATCGCTGCAGCGGCCGCAGTCGGCGCAGGAGTAGAAATCCAGGATGTGCTTCCAGGTGAAGTCTTCAAAATTCTTGACGCCGAAGGATTCGAGATCCGCTACCTTGTCATCGTCCACGCCCCACTGCACGGGCTTGACCGATCCCTTGTCGAGCTTTTTCAGAAACACGGTCGCTGGCCCGGTGATCATGTGAAACATCCGGTCGAAAGGAATCAGGTTGATGTAGACGAAAATGGCGATCAGCAGCAGGAAGTAGAACAGCGTGCTGGCTGACGCGGCTGCGGGACCCGAAAAGCCTCCCATGATGATGCTGGCAAACCAGGTTCCGGTCAGCGGCGGAATGAAGCGGTAGGTTTCGCCGGCCGCCCTTGCCGCAGCAGCCGAGCTGCCGAGAAACAGCATATCGAGCAGTGCGATGGCGCCCAGAAATCCGATCAAAAAGACAGCCCAGGGCCTGGACTTGTCTTTGCCGTATTTCTCGGGGATCTCGTAGCGGGCAGGCCGCAGGTAGCCCCGTCGGATGGCGAGAAAGATGCATACAGCGAGCAGAACGGTGAGCGCGATATCCGATATGGCGGCATAGCCCGCGCCGATGGTTGTATCCAGCCCCGGAAGCTGCAATCCCGTAAAGCCGGCATAAATCACCATCAGTACGTGAATGGACAATACGATAAGGCTCAGGATGATGGAGATGTGGGAATATCCGACATCCGCATACCCGGGCCGGGGCATCCGGTGGTGGGGAAAGTGGTACAGGCCGAACAGGCGTTCGCCTACCCGGTCGATTTGAGGTCCCTGTGCCGCCCTGAAAAGCGGCGCAACGCGCTTGGCAAGGACGTATACGAACGCCCCCACTCCCGCCGCTACGATGATCAACGCCAGGATTGCTTTCATGAGTGTAATAATCTCCCTTCATTGAATTTTATTTATATAAAGATACTGGATCTTTATTGTCGGCCAAACCGTGCCGCCGGCTCGTTCCCTATGCCAGCGGAATCACCCATGCTATGCATCCATTCGCTCAGAACAAAAAAAGTACAACGAGTTGCCTTTTTGGAAGTGCCGCCGGGGAGCAAGGGGCCAGAGCCAGTTTATGCTGAAATTGTTATGAATTGCCGGTCGACCGAATGAATGAGCATTCACTCATTTATCAAAAAAGTCGTTCCCGTGTCAAGGATGTTTTCTACCCTTTTCCATGCCGGACTACCCCGGAGATGTCACTGAGCAGATCTGCGAGCATTTCCCTGAATACAGCCGATGCCTTGCCCGTTGATATATCGTCTCCTTTCCGCAGCGCCTTGAAAAAATCACGGGCGATGCGGCGGTTTTCCTCTTTCCATGCGGCACTGAGGTGCCCTGCGATGTCGATGCCTTCAAAGTGTTTTGCTTCCGGCGCGTCGCGGCGGCTGTGGGCCCGGTGAATGACATGGGAGAAGTAAACCAGGCAGCGATCCGTAAGCACATAGAGCAGCTGGTCATTTTCCGGGAGCCCCACGCGGACCCGAACGCCCCCCAGCGGGAGCCCTTTGACTTTTGCGCCGGCCATTTTTTTCATCCCGGCGGCGGCCGATCCGGCCCCGATGAGGGAGCCGAGGGCCGTGAATACCCCGAAGGTGAGTCCGCCCAGGGCCAGATCGACCGGGGCGCCGATACCCGCACCGATGCCGCCGCCGGCGATGGTCATCTGCCGCCTTGTGAGCCCGAGCACCTCCCATGTCCTGCTGTCGAACAATTCCTTCTGGAGGATGGAGTGCTCCGGCAGCTCCCATGAGAACACGTTGTGCTTGAATCGTTTCCGGATTCGGCCGTGGGCCTGCCTTTCCA
>SLPT01000234.1 GCA_007131845.1 Desulfobacteraceae bacterium
ATATATCCGCCGCAAGACGAAACCGGGGAGGGACGCGGGAGCTCAACATCGCCCCGCTGATCGACATGGTGTTCATCCTGCTGATCTTTTTCATCGTGACCACCAGTTTCGTCAAGGAAACGGGCATCGAGGTGAGCCGCCCCACGGCATCCACCGCCGTGAGCAAGGAAGCGGCCACCATTCTGATCGCCATTGACGAGGACAACCGGGTCTTCATGGACAACCGGGAGATCGACGTGCGGGCGGTCCGGGCCAACGTGGAGCGCGCCCTTGCTGAAAACCCGGAAGGGGCCGTAGTGGTGGTTGCCGACCGGGGCAGCAGTACGGGCACGGCGATCCGGGTGATGGACGGATGCCGGCAGGCCGGCGCGGAAGATGTATCCCTTGCGGCGAGCCTTCCCGGGGGAGACGGCTAATGTACGGATGCGTCAGACTCTCCGGGGAGCTTCGATGAACGGGAAGAAACCGGGCAACTCCTATTCCGCCATGCTCCGGCACCGCAAGTGGGGAGCATGGGCGGCAGCCGCCGGCGCCGGCGTTTTTCTCAACCTGGCGCTGTTCGCACTGGTCCCCTATCTTCTGACACCGGACCCGGATCCGCCGGAATACGAACAACTCGTATCGCAGGTGAACGTCATCCGGATGCAGGAACCGGAAGTCGAGGAACCGGAGCCCATCGAGGAACCGGAAGAAGAACCGGAAGAGGAAAAGCCCGAGCCGGACGAGACGGCCGCCCCCCGTCAACCCGTGGAAACCGAAATGACCCTTCCCTTCGACATCAATCCGCGCCTGCCGTCGGGGCCGCAGTCCCTGGAATTTCCGGAGATGATGAGACCGGGGCCCCCTTCAGCCGGGGACACGTTCAGTTCCGGAGACCTCGATGAGCCGCTTACCGCCGTATCCCGAATGCCGCCGGTATATCCCATGAACGCCAAACGACGAAACATTGAAGGATGGGTCCGGGTCCGGTTCGTGGTGGATAAAGACGGGGAAGTCGACGACGTGACCATCCTCGATGAAGACCCGCCCGGCGTGTTCGACCGGGCCGTGATCGACTGCGTGTCGGACTGGCGGTTTCGTCCCGGAACCGTGGGCGGGGTCCCTGTCCGGAGTGCCGCGGAAACCACCATCCGGTTCGAGCTGGATTGAATACCTGGATTGAATATTATGATGCGATCAACCGCAGCCGTTTTTATCACAATGCTTATCGTCCTTGGGGCGGGGGTAAAGACCGCCGCCGGCAGCGGGGAGATTCCGGCGCCCGCACGGGTCGTATTGTCCAGGGCGCACGAGCACATGCAAAACGACGATTATGACAAGGCCCTGTCCGTGATCAGGGACTTCCAGGCCAGGGGGGAGCCCGATCCCCCGCCGGACGCCCATGATCCCCGGGGCTACCATCACCCGGAAGTCTGGTTTTTCATCGGCGCGATCCACCTGGAAACGGAAAACCCGGACAAGGCGGCCGAAGCCTTCGGCCGGGCGCTCCAGCGGGACCCGGATCACGTGTACGCACGCATCAACCTGGCGCGGATCCTTACGGAACAATCCGACTACAATGGGGCCGCCGGACACTTCCTGCACGCCTACGAAGCGGACGGCAAAACAAACCCGGAGTATCTCTACTATGCCGCCGTTACATGGCTGATGGACGATACAACGGAAAACACCACGGATTCTTCCATCGACGCCTTTACACGCCTTGTGGAAAATCATCCGGACGACATGCGCCCCGAATGGCGCGAAAACATGGTGCATGCGCTGCTTTCCGCCGGCCGGGAGGAAAAGGCCCTGGTGCACATCCTGAAGCTGGCCGATCATTACGAGGGGGACAAGCGGATCCAGTGGCAGGAGATTCTTTTATACCAGTATCTGCAAATGGGTATGGAGGCAGAAGCCTTCGATTATGCGCTTTTTCTGACCCGAGAGGCGCCGGACAACGAAAAATGGTGGCGGGGACTCGCCCACGTCTCCCTGGCCCGGAACAACTACGAAAACGCCCTGGTGGCGCTGACCGTTTACGGGTATCTAACCCCTCTTTCTCCGGATGAAAAAAAGCTTTTCGCCGATCTGAGCCTGCAAGTGGGCATTCCGGTTCTGGCAGTTCCGGCCTACGAGGCGGCCATGGACCAAAAGCAAAACAAATGGCCCGACCGATCCCTGCTGCAAAACCTGGTGATCGCCTACCGGCAGATGGAAGAAAGCGAACAGGCCGTCGAGACCATCAACGCCTTTGACGGGCACGAAGAAGACCCCGACCTGCTGGCGCTCAAGGCGGATATCCTCTACAACCTGGAACGCTTCGCGGATGCGGCCGAAGCATACAGGAAAGCAGCCGAAAAAGACTCCGGGGCTTCGGCCGGCCGGGCCTGGCTCATGGCCGGGTATGCGGCGTGGCAGACAGACGACCTGCCGTCGGCCCGCAAAGCCTTTGAAAAAGCGGCTGAATTCGAAAGGCATCAACCGGATGCCGAAGCCGCCCTGAAGCAGCTCCGGCATCCGGAGTAATCAGTCTTCCAGGGAAATGCATTCCACCGGACAGGAATCGATCGCTTCCTCGATGCAATCCTCCGGTCCGCCTTCCGGCTTGATCACGTAGGCCAATTCCGTCTCTTCATCAAAAGCGAACACTTCCGGACAGACCTCCACGCAGGACTCGCATCCTGTGCACTCATCCGCATCAATTACAACTTTGGCCATAATATACCTCCTTTTTTTCGATACAGTACAGTTTACTAATTAGTGTCCGAACGAAAACCAGGATTTTTCGTCAAGGTCAAGGACGGCGAAAATGATTTTGAGGATTAAAATTTGAGCCGGACGCAGAGATTGACGAAAAAGACGGTTTTCGTTCAGGCACTACCTAGACAATTGGAAACGCTCGGTTCAGTATTATTGAGCCGGAATAACCGTAACCGGAACCGGGGCGTTCTTCACAACCCGGTCCGTAATGCTTCCGAAGTTAAAGGTTCCGGTTTTTCCCCGACTGGACATCACAACGGTATCCATTTTCTCCTTTTCCACCAGCCGGAGTATTTCCGCGGCCGGCTCCCCTACCGCCACGTGACGGATAAACAAGGGACATCCTTCCAGGTGCCGGTCACAAATTTGGGCGAGGCGTTCCTCGGCTTTTTTTCCGGCTTTTTCCATGAGCTTTTCGATATGTTCCTTATCGAACTCGCCATACCAGCCTTCATGGTGAG
>SLPT01000301.1 GCA_007131845.1 Desulfobacteraceae bacterium
ATGGATTCTTGCACAGGACTTTTTATGCCGGGTTTTCTATGATAAACAGGTAGTGACAGCAAGTACGCCACCCATCACCGCCGTAGATCAGGAAATGCCATTGGAAGCACTGAAAACATTTCAGGAAGATGAAGTCCACGACTTGCTGGCCGGCGGGACAACCCTGGTGACCGTCAACCGCCGTCTGGCAGGCTATGCCATGGACCGCTACAGCCGCAGGAAGCTTGAAAAAGGGCTTTTGGCATGGGAGACGCCCGATATATTGCCGTATGGGGCGTGGCTTGCCCGATGCGTTGAAGGACTCCGCAGCACGGCCGACCCGGTAAAGCCAGCCGAAGCGCCGGTTTTGCTCAACCCCCTCCAGGAGCTTGTCGTCTGGGAAAAGATCATCGCAAAGTCATCTCCGTCCGGCAGCCTGATGCGTCCCCGCTCCGCTGCCCGGTCCGCCATGGATGCCTGGCGGCTGTGCACCGAGTGGCGTGTTCCCGTCGATGCGGACAGTCCGCTTTGGTCCGGCCCCGATGCAGCGGCATTCGCGTCGTGGGCTGCATCATTTGAAAACTGGCTCCACCGCCGCGGCCGTATCGCACCCGCCCGCCTGGCCGATATCGTCCGCGAAGCGGTTTTGCAAAAACAGCTGGTTTTACCGGCAGGGGTTCTATTTGCCGGGTTCGATGATTTTTCTCCCCAGCAGCGGGAGCTGATCGAAGCGCTTGCCGGCCATGGCATATTCACCGGTGCCGAGGCCTTCCCTTTTCGCAATGGCAATGCCGTTCGGGCCGGCTTTGCCGACGAAGACGCCGAGCTTGCAGCCGCGGCATCGTGGGCGCGCTCCCGCATGCAAACCGATCCTGACATGCGGATCGGCATCATCGTAAACGGCCTTGAAAAGAAACGAGATGCTGCTAGCCGCGTGTTCGAGGAAACCTTGCGTCCTTCCTCCCAGCTTGACGTTCGCGGTTCGGGCCGGGACTTGCAAAACCCTGCATTCAACATCTCCATGGGGCTTCCTCTTTCCGATAATCCCCTGGTCCGAAGCGCCCTTTCGATTCTGGATATGGCCGGGGATCAGCCGGCCATGGATACCGTCAGCGAGCTGCTGCTGTCGCCATACATAAACGGCGCGGATGCCGAACGATCCGCACGGGCGCGGGCGGATGTTTATCTGCGGAAAATCAAGCAGCCCCGTTTGTCCGCCGGGCAGGTCCTTTCCCGCATGGAATCCCGCAGGGCCCCGTCCTGTCTCCTTTTTTGCAGGATGCTTGCCGCTTTCGACGAATTCTGCCTGGATATTCCGGAAAGACAGTCTCCCGAAGCATGGTGCGCTACCTTTTCGCATATGACGGACATTTTCGGATGGCCCGGGGACCGGACGCTGGACAGTGGCGAATACCAGGCTTACGGGGCTTGGCAGGATGTTCTTGTCCGGTTTGCCGCCACGGGAGACGTGTTGCGGGGTATGTCCTTTGCCGATGCGGCGGGCCTTTTGCGTCACCTTTTGAACGAGACCCTGTTTCAGCCGGAAACCGGAGACGCCGGCTTGCAGGTCCTGGGACTCCTGGAGGCCGGGGGGGAGCGTTTCGATGCGCTCTGGATCATCGGGCTCAACGCCGATAACTGGCCCCGTCCGCCCGCACCCAATCCGTTTATTCCGGCTTCTCTTGCGCGGCGCTTGGACCTTCCCCGCGCCACCTCCGCCCGGGAGGCCGCTTTTGCCGGGCGGATCACCGCCCGTCTGCTTGCATCGGCGGACACGGTGGTGGCAAGCTGGCCTCTTATGTCCCCCGGATTATCCGGGGATGCCAGGCTGTTTCCGAGTACGCTGCTGGAAAATCTGCCGGAGGTGGACGGGGCTTCCCTGGCCGCCGTAGACGGCCCGGACTATCGGCGCATCCTGCACGCCTCGGGCGAACTGGAGAGGCTTGAGGATCTTTGGGGTCCGCCGGCCGGGACGCAGGAAATCATCGGGGGAGGGACGGGTGTGCTCAAGTCCCAGTCCGCTTGTCCGTTTTCCGCATTTGTCCGTTATCGCCTCGGAGCCGCGCCGCGGGATGTGCCGGTTAATGGCATCGATGCGGCCGACCGTGGAACCCTGGTCCACCGGGCCCTGGAAGACGTGTGGCGCTTGCTGGGCGATCGGGACCGGCTTTCCGCCAAAACTCCGGAGGAGCTGCTGGCATTGGTCACCGGCGCCGTTTCCGGCGCGGTGTCGGCCATGGCCAGGATTCGACCGAATACCTTTGCCGGAAAGCTGGCGGACATGGAGATCGACAGGCTTCGCGAGCTGGTTATCACGTGGCTGAAAACCGATGCGGCCCGGTCTTTTTTCGAAGTGGAAGAAAGCGAAAAACGTATGACCATCGATATTGCCGGTATCCGGATCAGCACGGTGGCCGACCGGATCGACCGCCTGGCAAACGACCGCCGGGTGATCATCGATTACAAGACCGGGAATGTGTCGCTAACCGACTGGTTTTCCGATCGAATCGCAGAGCCTCAGCTTCCTCTGTACTGCCTGGCCATGGACGATGCGCCCGCAGGCGTACTGTTCGGCCGGGTGAAAAAGGGCGCCATGAAGTATGCCGGCATCGCCGATGACGAGACCATTGCCGAAGGCGTAAAGGCAGTGGCTGACGACGGGTCTCTCAACGATCGCTTCTCCTGCGTGGCCGATGTCGTATCCTGCTGGCGGGAAGCTCTGGAGCGGATCGCGGGGGAATTGGCGGCGGGATGGGCCGCCGTGTCGCCGGTATCGGTGAACAAAAGCTGTCGCTACTGCCACTTGAAAGGCGTGTGCCGAATCGGTGAGCGGTCAGGCTATCAAATCGGGGAAGATGCCGGGCGCATGGATGGATACGGGGAGGGTGAAATCTCATGAACCAGTTGGTACCCGATGCACCGGCCCGGGCCGGTGCCCTGGACCCAGAACGATCCTTTATCGTGCAGGCGCCGGCGGGCTCCGGCAAGACGGGGCTTCTGATACAGCGATACCTTGCCCTGCTTGCCAGCGTCGGCTCGCCGGAAGAAATCATCGCCATTACCTTTACCCGCAAAGCCGCCGGGGAGATGCGCCAGCGGATCCTTGAGGCGCTCAGAAGCGTCCGGGACGAGCCGGGGAAAACGCATGAAAGCGACCATGAACAAAAGATCCGGGAGCTGGCCGGAAAAG
>SLPT01000070.1 GCA_007131845.1 Desulfobacteraceae bacterium
CGGTAGTTCTTCGGTACCCGGACGTTGCCGGCATCCGGGGATGTAAATCCGCATATCATATCGAACAACGTGGTCTTTCCGTGGCCGTTGCGGCCTACGAGCCCGACTTTTTCCCTGGGATTGATCTTGAAACCAACGTCTTCGAAAAGAACATGGTCGCCGTAGCTTTTATAGAGGTTTTCAACGCTGAGCATCGGTTGAAGCAGTCAGTACTAAGAAGTAAAAATTGATGTATTTTCGTTTTATTCCGGCTTGTCGATACCCAGCTTCCCGAGCCGGTACCGGAATGAACGGAAGGTGATTCCAAGGAGTTCCGCGGCCTTGTTCTGCTTACCCCCCGTAAACTCAAGGGCTTTTTCCAAATAGGCCTTTTCGATTTCCTCCAGGATGTTGTCCAGGGAAACGCCGTTGGCCACGTCATCCAGGTCGAAACGCCGGTTTTTGATCCCCTCGATCCAGCGCCGCTTGTGAATGGAAAGCGAGAGGTTGTCCGGCAGCAGGATGTTGGTGTTGGAAAGCGCCACGCTTCGCTCGATAAGGTTTTCCAGCTCCCGGATATTTCCGGGGAAATCGTATTTCTGGAGAAGATCCACGGCATACGAAGAAATCTTGGTGATTTCCTTTCCCTGCTCCCGCGAAAACCTGTCTAAAAAATGCTGGGCCAAAGCCCGGATATCCCCTTTGCGCTCCCTGAGCGGCGGCACCCGGATTTCCACCACGTTGAGCCGGTAATACAGGTCCTCCCGGAACCGACCGGCGATGACCTCCTCCTCCAGGTGCTTGTTGGTCGCGGAGATGATCCGGATATCCACGCTGACATCCTCGTTGGATCCAACGGGTTTGAAGGATCGCTCCTGCACCACCCGGAGCAGCTTGATCTGGAGCTGGGGCTGAAGCTCGCCCACCTCGTCCAGAAATACGGTGCCGGTGTGGGCCATTTCAAAAAGCCCCTTTTTATCATGGGAGGCACCGGTGAAAGCCCCTTTTTTGTAGCCGAAAAATTCGCTTTCCAGCAGATTCTCCGGAATGCTTCCGCAATTGATCACGACAAACGGCCGGTCCGCGCGGCTGCTTTGCTCGTGGATAGCACGGGCGATCAGCTCTTTTCCGGTGCCGGATTCGCCGGTAATCATTACGTTGGTGCGGGTGTCGGCAATCTGGGAAATGGTATTGTAAATATGGCGCATTCGCGGGCTGCTTCCCACGATTCGGCCGAAGTAAAGGCTTTCCCGGATGATGTCGTCGAGATGGCTTTTTTCCTCGGAGAGCGTTTTAAGGCGCAGGGCCTTGCAAACGGTCTCCTTGAGTTCGTCATTGTCAAAAGGTTTCGGCAGGTAGTCATAGGCCCCGTCGTTCATGGCCTCTACAGCGTTTTCGGCGGTTGCATACGCGGAAATCATGATCACCACGCAATCCGGAAGCCTGGATTTGGCTTTCTTGAGCACCTCGATCCCGCTGATATCCCCGAGCTTGATATCGCAAAGCACCAGGTCGTAGTGCGCCTTTTCCAGCATCGAAAACGCCCGCTTGCCGGTATCGGCGACATCCACGCCGTAGCCTTCCGCGCCGAGCATCAGCTCCAGAAATTCGCGCATGCTCAGCTCATCGTCGACAACAAGTATTTTAGTTTTATAATCAGTCATATAAAAGGCAACGTTCAAGCGTTTTTCAAACGATCGTACACGATTTTTCCATCAACGATGGTCCAGGCCGCACATCCTTTCAATTCCCACCCGTCAAAAGGTGTATTCCGGCTTTTGGATCTGCCGTTAGCCGCGTAATACACGTATTTGGCGTCCGGATCGATCACCGTGATATCTGCCGGTGCACCAATGTCCAGGGTCCGCGGGATGCCGATGATCCGTCCGGGTTCCACGGCCATGGCATCGATCATCCGGAAGATGTCGATCACGCCGGCTTCCACCAGGGACAATGCCAGCGGAAGCGCTGTTTCAAGACCGATGATGCCGTTGGCCGCAATCTCGAACTCTACATCCTTGTCGGTGGGTGCGTGCGGCGCATGATCGGTGGCAATGACGCCGATGGTTTTATCCGCGATGGCCCGGCGAACGGCTTCCCGGTCCGCCCCGGAGCGAAGCGGCGGGTTCATCTTGGCATGGGTATCGTAGGCGGCAACCGCTTCGTCTGTCAGGGTGAAGTAGTGGGGGGCGGTCTCGGCCGTCACTGCCACGCCGCGATCCTGGCCGGCACGGATCGCGGCAACGGATTCGGCCGTGCTCACGTGCGCAATGTGGACCGGGCATCCGGTAAGCGCTGCAAGGGCGATGTCACGCATCACCATGATGCTTTCCGATGCATTGGGTATCCCGGCAAGACCCAGGCGCGTGGAGAAGGGCCCTTCGTTCATTGAGCCGAAGGAAAGATGGGGGTCCTCGCAGTGTGAAATCACGGGAATTCCGGCTCCTGCGGCATATTCCAGGGCGCGGCGCATCAGAAGGGAATCGGCAACTGGACGGCCGTCGTCGGATACCGCACGGATGCCCGCCTGCTTCATTTCCCCGATTTCAGCCATCTGCTGCCCTTCGAGCCCCCTGCTGATGGCGCCGACCGGGAAAACCCGTGTCAATCCCAGAGAATGGGCTCTATCGATAATGTAGCGGGTAATCTGTGCGTTGTCATTGACGGGGTCGGTATTCGGCATGCAGCAGACCGCTGTATACCCGCCGGCAGCGGCTGCGCGCAGACCGGATTCGATGGTTTCCTTGTATTCATGTCCCGGCTCCCGCAGGTGCACATGCATGTCTATCAATCCGGGGGAGACGATGCACCCTGCTGCGTCGATTTCCCGATCCGCCTGAAAACCATCCGGCCCGGCGGCATCCGTCGGCATTACAGCGACAATTTTTTTATCCGCTATACAGACGTCGGCAATCTGGTCCACGGATCGTTGCGGGTCCAGCACCCGACCTTTTTTAATCCGAATCCGCATGGCGAACACCTCCGGCAAGCAGGTAAAAAACGGCCATGCGAATTGCAACGCCGTTTGTCACCTGGTCCAATATAATCGATTGGGGTCCGTCAGCCGCTTCCGGCGAGACTTCCACGCCGCGGTTAATGGGCCCGGGATGAAGAATCAGGGCATCCGGGCGGATGCGCTTCAGGCGCGCGCCGTTCAACCCGTAGCGTGCGGCATACTCTCTTTCTGAA
>SLPT01000173.1 GCA_007131845.1 Desulfobacteraceae bacterium
GTTATAAAATAAGCATTGCCTCGAAAATGACGATCCTGCTGTCCGGGGTGATTTCTGTTTTCGGGCTGCTGTGGGCGGTTATCGGGTTTTTCTTTCCGATCGGGGAGGCGGTCGGCCTGTTGTTCATTGCAGCCGGGATTGCCGTTTTGATCGCCTGCTTGTTCGCTGTGCGGTTTATTCTTACTATATATATACAACGGCCGCTGGCGCGCCTGGCTGATACAGCCGTTCGGATTGCGGAGGAAAGGCCGCATGAAAACATGGCGGAGGCGGCAGGCGATGATGAGATCGGCCGGCTTGACCGCGCCGTGGCGAAAACCGCGGAAACCATTGAATACAAGCGTCACGAGATTGCCCAGGAGCACAGCGAATACCAGAATCTGTTTGAAACCGTTCCGTGCCTGATAACCGTGCAGGACAAGAATCTTCGGCTTATCCGGTATAACCGGGAGTTTGCGCAGAAATTCGATCCCCGTAAGGGGGATTACTGTTATTCCGTATACAAGGGTCGAACCGAAAAGTGTGACAACTGCCCCGTGGAAAAAACTTTCCTGGACGGCATGTCCCACACGTTTGAGGAAGCGGGCTATAACCGCGACGGCAAGCCGATGCGCTGGGTGGCCCGTACCGCTCCGATCTGGGATGAGAGCGGAGCGGTGGTGGCGGCCATGGAAATGAGCCTGGATGTGACCATCAAGCGGGAGCTCGAAGAAAAGCTTGAGGCCTCCCAGCGCCGGTACCAGGCGATCTTTTCCAACATTCCGAACCCGGTTTTCGTGCTCGATCCGCAAACCATGGAGATCCTGGACTGCAACGACTCCGTGGACCCGGTGTACGGATATACCCGGGATGAGATTTGCGGCAAATCGTTCTGGTTGTTTTTCGAGCCGGGCGATCGGAAGGAATATGAAGCCAGGATTCAAAACGGCGCCTTTTTGCATCAGATCCGCCAGAAGGATAAAAAGGGGAACCTCCTGTTCGTGGACATTCGCTCATCCCGAACCGCGTATCCCGAGTGGGAGGTGCTGCTGGTGACCACATCGGACATTACCCAGCAGCTTGAAACGGAGCAGCAGCTCATCCAGGCTTCCAAGATGACCACCCTGGGCGAAATGGCCACCGGCATTGCCCACGAGCTCAATCAGCCGCTTTCCGTGATGAAAACGGCCAGCTCATTCATGCTGCAGAAATTCGAATCCGGCAGGGAGGTAAAAAAGGATATTCTGTCGAATATGCTCGGCAAGATCGACGCTAACGTGGACCGGGCAACGAATATCATCAGCCACATGCGGCAGTTCGCCAGAAAGTCGGAGCTGGACCTGGAAAGCGTGGATGTCAATCAGGTGCTTTTGCTGGCATCGGAGATCTTCTCGGAGCAGATGAAGGTCCGCGGAATCCGCGTGGATTGGAGTCTGGCCGATAGTCTCCCGATGATCCGGGCCAATCCGAGCCGGCTGGAGCAGGTTTTCGTCAATGTCCTGATCAATGCGCGGGATGCCATCGAGGAGCGATGGGGCGATGTCCGCGTGGATCCGGAGGAAAAGGCCATATCGATAACCACGAGCGCCGGAGAAGGTCAGGTATCCGTGGAAATCTGCGACAGCGGCAACGGCATCGACGAATCGGTCATGGACAAAATATTCGAACCGTTTTTCACCACCAAGTCGGTGGGCAGCGGGACAGGTCTGGGATTGTCCATCAGTTACGGAATCGTCCGGGAATGCGGCGGGACAATCCAGGCATTCAACAGGCAGTCCGGGGGCGCATGTTTTACCATGCGGTTTCCCGTTTATGAAAACCAGCAACAGGAGAATGACAATGGCAAAGAAAGTCATGGTGGTGGATGACGATCCCAATATCGTTCGCTACATTACGACCGTGCTGGAGGATGCAGGCTATGAAACATGCAGTGCAAAGGACGGGGGGGAGGCGTTTGAAGTACTCAAAGAAAACAAACCGGATCTGATCACCCTGGATCTCGACATGCCGGAAGCGTGGGGCCCCCGTTTCTACCGCAGGTATTCGAAACAGCCGGAGTACAGGGATATTCCGGTCATCGTGGTAAGCGGCCTGTCGGGCATTACCCATGCTATCCAGAGCGCGGTAGCCGTTGTACAGAAGCCTTTCGAGCCGGATGAGCTTCTGGATATTGTCAAAAAGACCATCGGCTGACATGCAGTCCGTATCCACCGCGGCCTGAAGATCCGGCATCAGGCTGCGGTGCAAGGTCAAGGGGTAGCATTTGCAAATGGATAATCCGGTTTCCAATACCGTGCTGCTTGTCGATGACGAAGCGGACGTCCGTGAAGTGATGGGCATATCCCTGGAAGATCTGGGATACGAGGTGATCTATGCATCCGGCGGCGATGAGGCGATCGAGCGCTTCCGGGAGCGCACCCCGCCCATTGTCCTGACCGATATCAAGATGCCGGGAATGGACGGGATCGAACTTCTTGAAAAAATCAAGCGGATCGATCCCGAAACCGAGGTGATCATGATCACCGGGCACGGGGATATGAACTTCGCGGTGAGAAGCTTTCGCTTCGATGCTACCGACTTCATTACCAAGCCCATTGGAATGGAAGACCTGGAAAGAGCCCTGAAGCGGGCCCGGGAAAAGATTACGGTCCGGAAGCAGTTCTACGAGTACACCAGTAATCTGGAGGCGATGCTCTCGGAAAAAAGCGCCGGTCAGCCAATGGGTGATGCCAGGGCCGAAGGACTCATAAAAACCGACAGGCGGTTGCCGGCCGGGTCGGGAACCCTTCAGGAAGTGCTCGAACATCTGCCCTGCTACATCGCCGTCTATGATCCGGATCTGCGCATCATGGAGGTCAATTCCTACTTTGAAGAAAACTTCGGCGACCGGCGCGGGGAGCATTGTTACCGGGTCTGTATGGACCGTGAGGAGCCGTGTCCCGACTGTCCCGTCAAAAAAACCTTTTCCCGGAAAAAATCCTGCCAGCACGAAACTGAATACATCACAAGGGATCATCGGACACGCAAGGTCCTGGTCTGGACCCTTCCGGTGTTCGATGCGTCCGGCAAAAACGTGGAGCAGGTCATGTCGGTGGCCACCGACCTGGAGCAGATCAGCGAACTCCAGGACCGGCTTTCCTCGCTGGGCCTGATGGTCGGTTCTCTTTCCCACGGCATCA
>SLPT01000365.1 GCA_007131845.1 Desulfobacteraceae bacterium
AGATCAAGGCTTGCGCAATTTCGAAGAATGCAGCGTGCTTGGCGTACGTGAAATTCTGAGAAATTGCGCGTAACGCAGATATTGGACTTTTTACGAAGCCGTCATTGATGGACTGAAAACGATTTGCTAATCCTCCAAGCCCGTTTCTTTCCGGGATATCATGGTGGCCATCATCGTGGCTACCAATTTTTCTGCCCCGTCCTTTTGTGCATAAACTTCTCCGTAGCAGACGGTTAAGGTGCGGCCCGGCTTGATTACGCGGCCCCGGGCAATCAGTTTTTCACCCTCGGCGGGCGATAGGAAATTCACTTTATATTCGGCACTCAACACCGTGGTAGAATCAGGCATCCGGGTCAGTGCGGCATACCCGCAGGCGGTATCAATAATCATTGTCACCACCCCGGCATGAAGGAAACCATTTTGTTGTGTGAGATCTGATCGAAACGGCAATTCGATGGTCACTGCACCCTGCTCGACCCGGGTGATCGATGCGCCGATTGTTTTCATTGCGGTTTGACGGCTAAAACTATCCTTCACGCGCTTTTCGGTGGAGGCTTCCATGATATCTCCTGAGCCAAATTTGATCAAAGTCTTCTCCTATCGCTTCCTGGATATTCATTGTTACTCAATATCTTTAACATTTGATACTATCAACAATATCGGATATCTGCAACGTTTTATTCATACGGGATTTTGCGCAGGGTTTTTTCGCCGGGGGCGGTTCATCGGAAAAGCGCTTGACTTTTTGTTTTTTTGAATGCATTTCAAAAATTGAAAGGTATTCAAAAAACTGCATCAGCCGAAAAGGGGATGGCCATGTCTTCAGCGTATACGGATTTGAAGGGCAAAACGGCAATCGTCACGGGGGCGGGCAAGAAAACGGGCATCGGATATGCCATAGCCCGGAAACTGGCCGCCTGCGGGGTGAATATCGTGATTGCCGATATCGGCAAGCAGCAGGAGGATCCGGGCCAGGTAAGCACCGCCACCTCCGGGGAGATGGAGCAGATCGCGGCGGATTTGTCCGGGCGGTTCGAAGTGGAAGCCATGGCGGTGACTTTAGACGTGACCGACTCCGCATCCGTGGCACGGATGATCAAGGAGACGGAGCGCTTCGAAGCAATCCATTTTCTCGTAAACAACGCCGGGGCATCCTTCGGAGTTCCCAACGCGGTGGAAAACTACGACGAGTCGGCGTGGCTGAAAACCATCGATGTGAACCTGCACGGGGTTTTCCGGGTCTCGAAGGCGGTCTTGCCGGTGATGAAGAAAACCGGCGGGTGCATTATCAACATCGCCTCGCGTGCCGGCAAGGTGCCCCCTTTGTTTAACGCCGCGTACGCAACCGCCAAGGCCGGGGTGATCATGCTGACCAAGGCCATGGCCAAAGAGCTTGCCGGAGCGGGAATCCGGGTCAACGCCATCTGTCCGGGTCAGATCATGACCGATATTGAAAAATGGCGCTTCGAACTCGAGGCTGCGGTATTCAACACCACGGCAAAAGAGCGGGAGATGGAAATGTGTAAGACGATCCCCCTGGGGCGGATCGGTGATCCGTCGGAAGTGGCGGCCCTTGCGGCGTTTCTGGCCTCGGATGCGTCATCGTACATGACGGGCCAGGCCATCAATGTCACCGGCGGGCAGCTGATGGAATTGTAGCAGGCGGTAGATGGATAAAGCCGTCAGATCGCGACTTTTTACGAGTGCATTAAGGGTGGTTTTCATGGGGGCCAGGGAACGACGGGAAAGAGATAGGGAAAAGCGCAGGGAGCAGATCCTGGATGCGGCCAGAAAGCTGCTGCTGAAAGACGGCCTGGCCCGGACGTCCGTCAACCGGATTGCCAAAAAAGCCGAATTGTCCGTGGGAACCATCTATTTTTACTTTGCAAACAAGGAGGATGTGTTTGCCGAGCTCCAGCGCGAAGGCCTGGGAATATTGCACCGGGAAATCCTGTCGCGGACAGATGGCATTGAAAAACCGGATCGGAAGCTGGAAGCCTGCGCCCGGGTGTATCTTGATTTCAGCGAGGAAAACGCCGACTACTTCGACGTAATTAACTACTTTCTGTCCCAGCCGCGGATCTTTTTCACAAACGGCGTCAAAAAGAGCATCGATCTGCAGGGGGCCAAAGTCCTTAAGCACATGGAGCAGATCGTGGCCGAAGGCGTGCGGGAAAACATCTTTTCCGAACCCCGTCCCGCCAACTTCGCCGCCTTTTTCTGGGCGTCCATCCACGGCCTGGTCCAGGTGAAGAAACTGCGGGGCACCGTGATCGAGAGTGAAAGCTACATCGATTTTTACCTGTATTCCGTCAACAAGCTGATCGATAGCATAAGGAGGCACCAATGACAGCTGTCAGAATGACCCCGAGCGAAGCGCTCGTTGAAACCATGGTGGCGGAGGGCGTCGAAACGGTCTTTGGCATCGTGGGCTCGGCGTTCATGGATGCGCTGGACCTGTTTCCGGCCGCGGGCATCCGGTTTGTTTCCGTGGCCCATGAACAGGCCGCCGCCCACGCAGCGGACGGCCTGGCCCGTGTGACCGGGCGGCCCCAGGCCTGCATCGCCCAGAACGGACCCGGAGCGGCTAACTTCGTATCCGCCATTACCGCGGCTTACTGGGCTCATTCGCCGGTGGTGGCGATCACCCCGGAGGCGGGTTCCATGGGGATCGGCACCGGCGGGTTCCAGGAGCTCGACCAGATGGCATGGTTTCGGGAGCAGACCGTCTGGCAGGTTCGGGTGAACCGGCCGGAGCGGATGGCGGAGTTGGCGCGCCGGGCGTTCTACATGGCCAGGCTGGAAAGCGCCCCCACCCACCTGAATATCCCCCGGGACTATTTCTACGGGGAACTGACCGATGAAATCTACCGCGCCCATGAAATCTCCAGGGGGCCCGGATCCCGAAAGGCCATCCGGGATGCCGCGCGCCTGCTCGCCAATGCGAAATACCCGGTGATCATCGCCGGCGGTGGCGTATCCCAGGGAGACGCCCTTTCTGAAACCATGGCCCTGGCCGAGTTTCTTCAGGCGCCCGTGGTCAATTCCTACCTTCACAACGACTCGTTTCCGGCAAATCATCCCCTGGGCGCGGGCCCCATCGGGTACTGCGGCTCCAAGGCGGCCATGCGGCTTCTGGCAAAGGCGGATGTCG
>SLPT01000084.1 GCA_007131845.1 Desulfobacteraceae bacterium
CATGATGTTTTCCTTGGATAGGGATATGAAAGAAATCAGCCTTCTTCATCCGGGGCGGACGCGCGCCCGCCCGCCCTGGAGAGATCTTGTTCCGTGTTGATGTTGAAAAACGAGTTCAGTTCGGGGTCGAGTGCAAGGACCTTTTCCTTCGAGACTTTTACGACGCGCTGCTTCCTGAACACCTTCTGGATCTTGAAACGCTTTGCCTGTAGATGTCGCTCGACCACCGGCAGGGCAAACCGGGCGTAGGCTGCAAAAAGCGGCTCCATGCCGGAAGGCGTCTCCGGAATGACCGCCGCCGCATCCGGGTCGATGTGAGACAGGACCAATTCGACCATTTCCCGCCGGATAAACGGCGTATCGCAGGCGGCAACGAATATATGCGGATGCTTCGCATAGAAGAGCCCTGTATGAATTCCGGTCAGCGAACTCCTGATGTCATACACGTCGGATACAAGCGTCGCATCGTATTGCAGATACCGCCGGGGATCATTGGTAACGATCAGGATGTCTTCGAACACCGACTGAAACACGTCGATGATGGGATCGATGACTCTTCGGCCACCCAGTTTGAAAAACGCCTTATTCCTTCCCTGAAAGCGGGAGCTCAGGCCGCCGGCCAGGATCACGCCGGAACAGGATACGCCCGTCTTCATTTTACCGCTGCCTGATGAATGCGGCCATCACGCCGCCATATTTCTGAGATCTCTGAAAATGGCACAACCGATCATGCAGGGGCCATACGGAATGGATATCAAACATAAATCTTGATCTCATCGGGTTTCATGGTATATGGTTCTCTTGCTTGAATGATTGACGGATTCGTAAAAGTTCTATATCTGCGCCTGCATGCAATAGTCTGAAGCATTTCAGATGCAGGCAGGCTGCAATTTCAGGAATCGAATGCCCGTTTAGCATAAGCTCCATAAAGCCGCCTGATAGGGATTTATTAAAAATCAACAAGCTTTTCCGGGGCAAAAGAATCGATTCGTCCAACAAGGGGGACCACTCCACATGAGAAGCGAAACCGTCCTTGAATCGCACGATATCGAAAAAATTCTATATCACATTGCAAACGAGATCGCAACGGAGCAAAGGGATCTGTCCAGGCTTGCCCTGGTTGGAATCCACACCCGGGGTGTATTTCTGGCCGAAAGGCTGCGCGGTCTTATCGGGCGGATCCGCTCCGTCGACATTGCCACCGGCAATATCGATATCAACCTGTACAGAGACGACTGGACACGGATTGCACATAACCCCGAAGTGCGCGGAAGCAATATTCCATTTGCCGTCGGCGGGCGGGAGGTTATCCTCGTCGACGATGTCCTCTACACGGGACGCACCATCCGGGCTGCAATGGAAGCCATAATGGATTACGGCAGGCCGGACCGGATCGAACTGTGCGTACTGATCGACCGGGGACACCGGGAGCTGCCTATCCAGGCCAATTACACCGGAAGATTCATCGATACGGCAACAGACCAATCCGTAAATGTCATGATGCGCGAACACGACGGCGAGGACCGTGTCGATGTGTTGACCCAATAACCGGATTTTCAGATAGCATACTTACTTTATTATGACAAAAAAAGAACATATCAAACAGGCGCCGCAAGCCGTAGCAGTTGCCGTCGTAACCGTCTCCTCGACCCGGAGTGCCGAGTCCGACAAAAGCGGCGCGTGGATGAAGTCTCTGTGCGAAAAGGAAGGCCATACAATCGTCGGCTACCATATCGTAGCCGACGATCGCCACACCATCACCCGGATTGTAAGCAGCCTGATCGAAACCGCCGGACCCGATATTATCCTGGTAAACGGCGGAACCGGCATCAGCCCGAAGGATGTGACCATCGAGGCAATCCGGCCCCTTTTTACAAAGGAAATGACCGCTTTCGGGGTCTTGTTTGCCAAACTCAGCTTCGGAGAAATCGACTCGGCCGCTATCCTTTCCCGCGCCGCTGCGGGAATCGTCGGCAACACTGCGGTCTTCTGCCTCCCGGGAAGTCTCAAAGCCTGCAAACTGGCATGTATAGAGCTGATCGCCCCGGAAATCGAACACATTGCAGCACACCTGCGGCACTGACCCGGTAGTGCGAAGCAGGCACCAAAGCCGGACAACATCCCGCCCGTCGGGATACAGAATTATCGCAATCAAAGGCATGCAGTCCATTCATAAATGTCAGAACAGGAAAAACAGCACCGGAGATTGAACCGGAGAGATTGAACTGGAGAGATACCCTATGTTCGGTATAGGAATGCCGGAATTGATACTGATCCTGGTCGTGGCCCTGATCGTCATCGGCCCGAAAAAACTGCCTGATATGGCCAGATCCCTGGGAAGAGCGCTCAATGAATTCAAAAGCGCAACCCAGGATTTTAAAGATTCCATCGATACCGAGGTGAAAGACCTCAAAAACCTCGACAAAACCGCTTCAGGCTGTATCGGGGAAAAATATTCGAAAAAGCGTCCGGAAACCGGGGAAAAGCCTTCCGGCGACACTGCTTCCAGTGCCGAAGTAAGCCCGAAAGACGCGCCGGATGATGAAAGCACGGCTTCGGCGGGCACGGACGAGAAAACAGCAGACGGCGGCAACGAATTCAAGACCGGCATTGCCGAGTATGACGTCGAATCGGATGACGAAAAACCGGCAGAGCGAACAACCTCCAACGATGATGCACGAAAACATGACTGAAGAAGCCGACAAGCTCCCCCTTACCGAACACCTGGAAGAGCTGCGAACACGCCTCATACGCTGTGCAATCGCTGTATTCGTCGGTTTCGTGGTGGCATACATCTTCAAGGAAAGGCTCTTCGACATTCTCGTCGATCCCCTGATCCGCGTCATGCGGCAGGGTGACACCTTGATTTTTACCGGAATTCCCGAGGCGTTTTTCACTTACCTCAAGGTATCCCTTCTGGCGGGACTTTTCCTGGCCGCCCCGGTAATCATATACCAATTCTGGATGTTTGTTGCGCCAGGGCTTTACAAAAACGAACGACGGCTCATGATCCCGATCATCGTCGTCTCATCGCTGTTTTTCATCGGCGGCGCCCTGTTCGGCTATTTCGTCGTGTTTCCGGTCGGTTTCAAGTTTTTGCTCGGATTTGCCTCGGAAACCATCCAGCCGTTTCCCTCCATGCGGGAGTA
>SLPT01000226.1 GCA_007131845.1 Desulfobacteraceae bacterium
CTCCACTCTGCCGCCCGAATACCGCCAGCAGTCCTGTTTTTCAGGAAGCTTTGTTTCGCAAATTCCAGCGATACGCTTTAAAATTTTCATTTTCACCCTCTTTAAACATCAGGTAACGAATCCGATGAAAATATAACGTTTTTTAACCCAAACGAAAACGTTTATCGGAACGAAGATTCAGTTTTTTCGTGAATTATACCGATGCGCAGGGAGAAAATTCATCAGATCTTTTGAAGGAAATAAGTTGATAAGTTAAGGACGTCCGTTTCGGAGGCGAGGTGGTCGACAAAGGCGGGCTCGAAAGTGCCGGGGCGGTGGGAGACGGCGGCGGCCTTCTCGCCGCAGAGGCCGTAAAAGCCGAAAGCCGATGCAACGGCCGCGGCAAGGCTTTTTTCTTCGGCAACCGCGCAAAATGCCGCCGAAACCGCTGACAGACCGCAGCCCATCCCGGTGATCCGGGTCATAAGGGGGTGTCCGTTTCGAACCAGCCAGGTATTCGTTCCGTCGGTTATGCAGTCGGTCTCTCCGGAAACAGCCACGACGCAGCCGAGATCCAGGGACAGCTCTTCCAGTTTGCCGATGTTTGCTTCGTCGAATGCCATGGAAGAATCAACGCCCCGGGTGGAGCCGGCAGCACCCGCAACGGAAAAAATCTCGGACGGATTGCCCCTCAGCACCGAAACATTGCACTCTCCCAGAATTCTGCGGACGGAGTCCGTACGAAACGCCGTGGCGCCCGCTCCGACAGGATCGAGCACCACGGGAATATTCTTTTCGCTGGCCGCCTTCCCCGCGATCAGCATGGCCTCCAGCCAGGCCCGGTCCAGGGTGCCGATATTGAGCACCAGGGACTGCGCGATAGCAACCATATCGGCGACTTCCGCACGGCTGTGGGCCATTACCGGGGATGCACCCACGGCCAGCAGAATGTTGGCGGACGAGTTCATTACCACGTAATTGGTGATGTTATGCACCAGCGGCGAGCGACCCCGGACGCGGGAAAGCAGATCCGCAGCATGATGATTCAGGGCCTGGTCGATATCCATGCTATGCCCCCCTGTTGATACAATCGTAAAAAGTCGCGATGAGTCGGCTTTGTAAAACGTTCAAGATCAAGGCCTGCCGGGTTTCGACGAATGCAGCGTACCTGGCGTACGTGCATGTCTACAAGGCGTAAGCCGCAAATTCTGAAAAATTGCGCGCAGGCCCGGATATCGGACGTTTTACGAATCCACCACTGTTGCCCGTTGGATGACAATGGGAGTCGTCGGCACATCGTCGTGCATCCCCTTGCGGCCGGTGGCGACACCCTTGATCTTGTTGACGACCCCGTGGCCCTTGCTGACTTTGCCGAAAACCGTATACCCATATCCCTGGGGGGTTTTGGCGGTATGGTTGAGAAAATCGTTTTTCTTTACATTGATGAAAAACTGTGCCGTGGCGCTGTGCGGATCCTGGGTTCGCGCCATGGCCAGCGTGTAGGCGTCATTTTTCAGTCCGTTGTCCGCCTCGTTTTCAACGGGCGCATTGGTGGGCTTCTGCTCCATGTCCGGGGTCATGCCGCCCCCCTGGATCATGAAACCATCGATGACCCGGTGAAAAATCGTGCCGTCGTAGTGCCCGGAATTGACGTATTCCAGAAAATTGGCCACGGTCTTCGGGGCCTTGTCTTCGAAAAGTTCAATCTCGATCTCTCCCAGATCGGTCTCCAGTTTTACCATTGCTGCTCTCCTTGAAATTCCCTGTCGTTTTAAGTGGTGCCCGAACGAAAACACGGATTTTTCGTCAAGGCCAAGGACGGCGAAAAATTCAACCACAGGAATACTTTGCGTATTTTGATGATTAAAATTTGAGCCGGACGCAGAGATTGGCGAAAAAGACGTTTTCGTTCAAGGCCTAATTGGTGCACAGATCCCGGGAACCGGTGCCTGTGTTTCGTTTTTGAAGGTAATCTTGACGACTTCGTAAAAAGTCCAATATCTGCGTTACGCGCAATTTCTCAGAATTTCACGTACGCTCAGCACTCTGCATTCTCCGGAATCGCGCAAGCCTTGATCTTGGGCTTTTTACAAAGCCGTCGGATCTCGATTTTTATGGGTTCATCAATCTTTACACGCCGAAAAGCAAAAATGCAAGCCGGAGATGGCAAATCATGCAGGCATCGGATCATATGCCGGAAAACATTTTAAAAAACGGCGCATGCCGCGATGTAAAAAAAGGCGGATCGTTTAACATGATGCGGCGGATGGCTTCATCGGATCCAACCGATTTCTGCAGAAACCGCCGGACGCGATTACGGTTCCAGCCCTGCGGGTGAACAAACTCCCGGTACAGCGAAAGGTCCCCGTCGTAAAATGAGCGGGTTTCAAGATCTTCCATTTCATCGCAGCGGGCCGGCAGGTTGAAGATCGCAAGGTTCAGAAAATCGATATACTCCGCATGACTGCGGATAAACGCTTTGGTCCTGTCCGCGCTTTCTTCGGTTTCGGCCGGCGTGCCGAACAGGAAATACCCGTAAACGGAAATGGATGCGGACCGAAGCGTTTTCAGTACGCGGGAGGCCATTTCCACCGTCGTCCCCTTCTCCATTGCATCCAGAACGGTCTGATCCCCGGATTCAATCCCGAGCTGAAGCATGACGCAGCCCGATCGGGCCAGGGCCCTCGTAAAATCCGGGTCCGCAAGATGTTCGGTAATCCGGGTGAACCCATACCAGGGACTATCCGGCGGATTGACGGCCAGGTGCTTCATGAAAGCCGGCGCAAGGGAGTTATCCAGGAAATGGATCAGGCCGGATCGCCTGCCCTGCCCTGCATCCATCCCGTATTGTCCGACAAGTGCTGCCGGCGCATGGGGCCGGTATCGCCGCTTTTCAGCTCTTTCCGGGCAGAAAGCGCATTTCCGCCAGTAGCAGCCGTCGGATGCGGCTACGGGCAGCACCGGCATCGGAGAAAGATAAGACGCCGGATCCGGGGATGCAAACGCATACGGGGCGCCGGACGGCGCAAAATCCGTTTCCAGCCCGGTTATTCCGCACATGCGTCCAAGCGGTCCCTCTCCCGGACCGGATATCATCTCGTCCGCAAATCCCGCCAGGGGATTGGAAAATCCCGGCAGGTGCATCCAGGACGTGATCAGAGAGC
>SLPT01000209.1 GCA_007131845.1 Desulfobacteraceae bacterium
AGCACGGTGCTCTTTGCCGGGCTTGGCGCCGGATTGACATGGGGAGCCATGATTTACCGGTTTTAAAATCCTTCTCCATTGAAACACCCATAGCCGGCGGCGCGCACATGTATGCCGCCGGCTATGGGTGTTTCTCATCCAAGCAGGGACCCGCCGAACAACATTTCCAGATAGGCCTTTTCGATGGGACCGGCATCGTCGAAAGAATGCTCCGGATTTTCGTTCTTTTTTGCCATAGACGCCCGGATATCCGATGCCATGATCTTTCCCAGTTCAACCCCGAACTGGTCGAAGGGATTGATATCCCAAATAAAGGCCTCGAAAACCGTTTTTGCCTCGTAAAAAGACAAAAGCTTTCCGATATTTTCCGGCGACAGATCGTTTAGCAAAAGGGTGGAGGAGGGGCGGTTTCCCGAAAAATGCCGGGCCTTGTTTTCCGGATCGGCTTTTCCGGTGGCAAGGGCCTGGGGCTGGGCGATGAGGTTCGCCCAGAGTTCCTGGTGATTGGTGACTCCTTTGGAGCGGTTCCGGTATGCCTCGAAATGGGGCCTGACCACGCCGATGAAATCAATGGGAAAGGGCCTTCCCTGGTGGGCGAGCTGAAAAAAGGAATGCTGGGCATTGGTCCCGGGCTCGCCGAAGACAATCATCCCGGATTCGGTATTCAGGGGCATCCCGTCCTGGGTGACGCCTTTTCCGTTGCTTTCCATGTAGAGCTGCTGGATATGGGCCGGCAGCCTGGAAAGGGGGGTGGAATAGGGGATAACGGCGCTTGCCGGATATCCCAGGAAATTGTTGTTCCACACGGAAATCAGCGCCGCGATCAGCGGAAGGTTTTTTTCCGGGGGGGCGCTGGCTGCGTGGCGATCCATTTCCCCCGCACCCGCAAGAAACCGCTCGAATCGATCAAATCCCGCATAGAGGCTCAACGGGACCCCGCCCACGGCTGATGTCACGGAAAATCGCCCGCCGATGAAATCGAACATGTGAAACGATGCAAGCACGGGATTGGCAGGATCATCGCCCGGGCTCCCCTTGGCGGTGACGGTGACGATATGGTCTTTGGGATCCAGGTTGTTTTCCCGCAAAAAGGCCAAAGCCTGGGCTTCGTTCGCCATGGTTTCGGTTGTGGTGTAGCTTTTGGATATGATGATCCACAGCGTGGATTCGGGGTCTATGGACTGTGCAAGGGATCCGAAGCAGTCGATATCCACGTTGGGCAAAAAATGGAGCCGGATGTTTTTATCGGCCACCGGGGCAAGTGCTGCCGCAACGAACTCCGTTCCCAGGTAGGATCCGCCGATGCCGATGACCACGGCATGCCGGAACGGCTTGCCGGTACTGCCCGTCAGTTCGCCTGAATGGATCCGCCGTGCAAATTCACGGACCTCCGCATTCACGCGGGAGAGCTCTGCAACCGCATCCATCCCGTTCACGGTGATTTTACTTCCGGAAAAGTCCCGGGCGGCGGTGTGAAGGGCTGCCCGGTTTTCCGTTCGGTTGACGATTTCGCCGCTGACCATCCCGGTAAAACACCGGGTCAGCTCCCTTTCACCGGCCAGATCAACGAGTGTTGTCATTACATCCGCATCCACTCGCTGTCGGCTGTAATCCAAGAACAATCCGCTACCGGAAGCGGAGAATCCAGCAAGACGATCCGGTGTTGCAATCAGTTTCGACAGGTGATTTTCAGGGCCTGCCATTCGTTCGGCGTGCGCTTCAAGACGCCGCCATGCTTTTAAATCGTTTACCGGCTGGGTCATGGGTAATCTCCTTCTATCGGGGCAAAAATGGGTTCAGGGCATACGCGAACGGATTCAAAACGAAACATTCAGGGGCCGGACGGAGAGGAAGCCGTCTCGTTTTCCATCAGACGTTCAACAATTTCGTCAAAAACGCGGCCAGCCTCGTCATTGGGTACGTGGCAGGCGCCTGCCGCGCGGTGTCCTCCGCCTCCGTATGCGTACATCAACTCTCCGATGTTGGCTTCGGAGCTTTTATTAATGATCGACTTGCCCACGGAAAATGTGGTGACCGGATTGTCCGTTTCCTGCTTGATCTGAATGGAAAGGTTGCACTGGGGGTACAGGGCATAGATGATGAACCGGTTGCCCGGATAGATGCTCCCGCACTGCCGGAAATCGAATACCGCGATGTTGGCGTAGAGATTAACGGTTGAAGCCAGCTGCTTTCTGTATTTTTCTTCGTAACGGAAATAGACTTCCGTGCGCTGTGCCACATCCGGGCTTTTCATGATGCGATCGATTGTCATGGATCCCATCGATTCAATGATGCCCAATTTGAAAGCGGTTTCATCGATGGCGAACTTCCCCCACTCCTCGACCCGGGTGCGCTTGTCCACGAGAAAATTCAGCAGGGACCATCCGGAGGGATGCAGGATTTCCTCCCGGGTGAAATTACCGGAGTCGGCCTTGTCGACTGCTTTCATGAGCTCGTTGAAAAACGGCGGGAAAGACTTATTACCCCCGTAATATTCGTAGATCACACGGGCGGCGGAAGGTGCATCCGGATCGATGATATAGCCGGGAGTAGGGCGGTTGCGGATGGTTTCCGACACGTGGTGGTCAAAACAAAGATGGGCTCCCGGAACGTACGGAAGGTTGGCGATGATATCGTCCGGCAGTACGTCCACTTTGCCGGAGGACATCTCCCCCGGTGAATCGATCAAAACGATTTCTCCGGCAAGATCCAGGTGCCGAAGCAGCACCCCGCATACCAGCCCGTCCAGATCCCCCCGCGTCAATAGCCTGTATTTTGGATTGGTTTGCATATTTTTTCACTTTCTATATAATGACAAGCTTGTAACTGTTTGCGACGGTTTTGGAAAAAGCTCAACGATGATCTTTAACTTTTTACAAAGTTATCGGATCATGATTTTTTACTAATGCATAAAACTGATATACTCGTAAATAGTCGCGATCTGACGGCTTTGTAAAAAAGTTCAAGATCAAGGCTTGCGCGATTTCGAAGAATGCAGCGTACTTGTCGTACGTAAAATTCTAAGAAATCGCGCGTAACGCAGATATTGGACTTTTTTCGAAGCCGTCAAAACTATATCATAAAAACCAAACCGGCAAAAGGGATAGACATGAAACGCGACAACAGTGAAGCCCTGC
>SLPT01000342.1 GCA_007131845.1 Desulfobacteraceae bacterium
ATCTGCTCGTGGAAACCGGCTCCGACTATTCCGAGGCGCTGCGCCTGGCCGAACGGGCAAGCGAACTGATGCCGGATGATCCGCGCATTAAGGATACCCTGGGATGGGTCTATCATCACCTGGGCTTCTATGACAAAGCCATACGGGAGTTTACGGAAAGCGTCGAGAAACTCCCGGAAAATGCGACGATTCATTATCATCTGGGGAAAAGCCTGTACCGGAAGGGCGACCTGGAAAGTGCCCGAAATGCTCTTGAAAAAGCGCTCCGGCTTAATCCGGACTTTGAAAATGCGAAGCAGGCAAACGCCATTCTGAAAAAACTCGCAGAGGAAATCTCAGAGGACTGAAAACGTTGAAGCGACTGTTAAAACATAGAATCAAGGTATACAAAATTCCCAGAAATACAGCGCGACAAAAAAATTGAAAGAACATGCAATACAACCCGGGGGCGAGCGGCAAGCCGTAAGCCGACAGCACTGCCCGGTTTACCCGAAACATCCGGATCTTCATGAAACATCTGTCATTTAAAATCCTGGTATTGTGCATCCTGCTGCCGCCGGCTCTCTACCTTGCCACCATCCACGGCCTGGAGCGGTATTACCTGGGACAGCACTATCAAAATGAAATCGAAAACACGTATCTTTCGGATATGAACCGGATTCTGAGCGGGGATGTGGGCCTTCAGGAGTCGGTCCGGAATGCCATACGGGATTTCATGGATGATGACCTGCTGATCCGGCTCGGCATAGACCTGGATGTGACGGTGACGACTGCTGACGGAGTGATCCTTTATCCCCCCGGCTACCAACCCGGCACATCCGCCGATATCGTCGATGAAAACCCAATGGAAACGGCACGCAACAACTTCCAGATCCTGCAGGACGGTATTTCGGTGGAGGTATCCGCGGTAATCCGCCTGAGTTCCGCTATTGCCATATCGATTTTGCTCTTTTACATCTTCATAACGGGAATCGGCCTGTATTTTTACTTCCACTCGGCCTCGTTCAAGGCGCATCGGGAGGAGCAGGAAAAATCGGAAGAACTGGAACGTCTGCACCGGCTGGAAAATGAATTCAATCAGCGATTCGACCGGCTGACCACGGAACGGGAAAGCCTGCTTTCCGAATACCGCAGCCTGCAAACATCCCTGGAGGAACAAAAGAAAAAGGCGGCCCGAAACGAAGAAGAAATGTTCGGCGAGATCGAAAAGCTTGAAGGACGGCTTTCAGAGAACCTCGCAGAGCAGGACAACCAGGCGGAAGAAATACTGGAGCTCGAGGAAAAAATCAGCGAACTGGAGAAACTACGGGAAAACATCAACCGGCAGAAAGAAAAAAATATCGAAAAACTGGCAAAACGATTCCGGACCCTGTATAAGAATATCGAAATTCACGATCGCGCCCTGCACGGCATTGACGATCTGCCGGAAGATATGGCCCTGAAAGCCGAGGAGCTGATCCACCTGTTGAACGCGGATTCCGATACGGTACCCATCAAGCGGAAAGTCTTTTCCAAAAAAGGAAAGATTACCGCATTCGAAGTCAGCTTTTCGTACAATGGCCGCATCTATTTCAGGAAAAACGGCCAGCAGCGCATCGAAGTGCTGACGGTGGGCACCAAGAACACCCAGGCAAGGGATCTGGCATATCTGGACCGCACCGGAAACGGATAAAATCCCTGGAGATAGACAGAGCCTGGGTCCGGATCAAATTTTAACCCTCAAAACACGCCCGGCATTCCGCTTAAAATTTTCGCCGTCCCTGGCCTTGACGAAAAATCCTGGTTTTCCCACGGGCATTAGAAGCAGGTTACGACCCGGCCCCTTCATCCACCTCCGCGGCTTCAGGTGCTTGCTTGTATCCGCACCCCCGCGTGGCGCACCGCAGAAGCCTTCCTTCTTTCTTGGTCTCCTTTTCAATCAGGTAAGGGGCGCCGCAATCCGGACAGCTCCGGTTGACGGGCCTGTCCCACAGGGCAAAGGTGCAATCCGGATAACGGTTGCACCCATAAAAAACCTTCCCCCGCCGTGAGCGTTTTTCGACGACCTCGCCGGTGCATCCTTCTTCCGGACACAAAACCCCCACGGGCTCGCCGCGGCCTCCCCCATGAACGGAGCGGGTATTCTTGCACTCGGGGTACCCGCTGCATGCGAGAAAGTCCCCGTAACGCCCCTGCTTGACGATCATGTCCCGGCCGCATTTCTCGCAGGTCTCCCCTTCCGCCAGCTCCTGGACCGGTTCGACCAGGCGGATGTTACCTTTATCATCACGCTCGTAATTCCTTGAGTACATACATTCCGGGTATCCTTCGCAGGCCAGGAAGGGACCGTTCTTACCCACCTTGATGCGCAGCTCGCGGATGCATTCCGGGCACTTCATCCCGGTGGGAAGGCCGACGCCCTTGACGGAGAGCATTTCGTCGGCTGCAACCAGCAGGCGGTTTTCGAATACCTCGTAAAACTTTTCCAGAAGCTGCTTTGCATTCACCTCCGCTGACTCGACGCGGTCCAGATCATTTTCCAGCCTGGCCGTGAAATCCACGTCAACAATATCCGGAAAATTGTGAATCAGCAGGTCCGTAATGATAAAACCCAGCTCATTGGGGCGAAAAACACCCTTGAGCAGATCCACGTATCCCTTTTCACGAATCGTCGAAAGAATGGCGGCATAGGTACTCGGCCGTCCGATGCCGTTTTCCTCGAGTTCCTTGACCAGGGTGGCCTCGGTAAACCGGGGCGGGGGCTGCGTGAAATGCTGTTTGGGTTCCAGGGATAAAAGCCTGAGCACCTCTTTTTCAGCAAGTTCCGGCAGCCGGCCTTTGGCCTTTTCCTCCTCCGCGTTGATGGCATCGTCGGCGGACTGGTACATGGCCAGAAAACCGGGAAACTTCACGGTGGAACCGCTTGCAGTGAAAAGGTAAGAGCCGGCCGCGATGGAAAGGGTTTTCTGATCGATCAGCGCCTCGGCCATCTGGGAAGCGACAAAGCGCTGCCAGATGATGCGGTATAGGGAGAGCTGATCGGCGGACAGGTACCGGGCGATCTTTTCCGGCTCGTGGTTTACCGATGTGGGGCGAATGGCCTCGTGGGCGTCCTGGGTTCGGTTCTTGTTTGCGAAGAAGCGGGGTTTGTTCAGGGCGTAGTCCTTTCCGTAGCGCGCCAGGATGAGGTTTTTCGCTTCTTCCGCGGCTTCCGCGGATATGCGGGTGGAGTCCGTTCGCATGTAGGTGATAAGTCCCACCGTTTCGCCTCCAAGATCGATTCCCTCGTAGAGCTGCTGGGCCACGGTCATGGTTTTTTTCGCAGAAAACCGCAGTTTCCGGATGGCCTCCTGCTGCAGCTTGCTGGTTGTAAACGGCGGATAGGGGCGCCTTCGAACGGTTTTACGGACGATCTTTTCCACCGTCCAATCGGTACCGGCCAATTCACCGTGAATGGCGGTCGCGGTGTTTTCGTCGGGTATCGATATCTTGCGGCCGTCTTTTTTCACAAGCTTCGCGTCGAACGCCGGGGGCTGCCCGCCTTCGAGCCGGGCCGTAATCGACCAGTATTCCTGCGGTTCAAAGGCGAATATGGCCCGCTCCCGCTCGCAGATCATGCGAACGGCAACCGACTGCACACGCCCGGCGCTCAGCCCGTATTTAACCTTCTTCCAGAGTATGGGGGAGATTTGGTAGCCCACCAGGCGGTCGAGAATACGCCGGGTCTGCTGGGCCTTATATCGGTTTTCATTCAGCTGTTCAGGGGAATCAAGCGCTTCGGATACCGCCTTTTTTGTCAGCTCATGAAACAAAACGCGGTGAAACTGCCTGCCCTTTTTTTTCAGCACATCGGCCGTGTGCCATGCAATGGCCTCCCCCTCCCGGTCCGGGTCGGGGGCCAGATAGATATCACTGGCGTCGCCCGCGGCATCCCTGAGCGCCTTGATGACCTTCTGCTTGCCGGGAATGGTTACGTATTTCGGCGCAAAATCATTTTGTATATCGATCCCGATTTCCTTCTGGGGAAGATCCTTGATATGCCCCACCGTGGAGGCCACGTTGTACTGATCGCCAAGATATTTTTTGATGGTTTTGACCTTGGTCGGCGATTCCACGATCACAAGCGGTTTAGACACTATTTATCTCCGGTTGACATAAAGAATTTGCCGGGCGCCTGGACAACCAGGCCCGCCAGCTCAAGCTTCAGCAATATTGCCAGAATAGCGGCCGTATCCATTCCGGCCCGGTTTGCAATATCATCGATATGGGCAGGGTACGGCTCAAGCAGGTAATATACACCGGTTTCAGCCGGTGTCAATCCCGCTTTGGACTCACCGCCCTGGAAGGGATGCGATCCGGATGCGGATGAACGGGCTTTTCCGGCCCAATCACCGGCGTATGAAAATTCCTCGAGAATATCATCCACCCCTTCCACCAGCCTGGCGCCCTGCTTGAGAAGACCGTGGGCGCCGATGCTCCTGGTGGAATCGATGCTTCCGGGGACAGCGAAGACTTCCCGGCCCTGTTCCGCGGCAAGGTATGCGGTAATGAGAGAGCCGCTTTTTCTGGCTGCCTCCACCACCACCGTGCCCAAGGTCATGCCGGAAATGATCCGGTTTCGCGCAGGAAAGTGATAGCTTTCGGGCGGCTCCAGCACGCGCTGCTCCGACAGAACACATCCGGATCCGGCAATATCGTGATACAGGTTTTTATTTTTGACAGGATATATCACGCCAAGCCCGCTTCCCAAGACCGCCGCGGTTTTTCCGCCGGCAGCAAGCGCACCGCGGTGGGCCGTCGCATCGATTCCGGCGGCCATGCCGCTAACCACCACGAAACCGGCAGCCGCCAGGTCGGCCCCGAGACGGCGGGCCATGGAAAGACCGTATTGGGTGGGATTTCTTGAACCCACAACGGCGACAGCGGGCTCAAAAGTCGTATCGGAACCAAACGCATATAAAAAGGGCGGAGGGTCGTGAATCTCATTCAGAAGGCGGGGATATTCCTCGTCTGTGAGCGTTATAAGGCGGTATCCCCGACGGATAACCAAGTCAGCCTCCCGCAGAACAGCCTCGGGAAATCGCCCATCCCCGACGGTTGCCAGTACGGTATCCGCCGCTTTCCGGGTCATCCCTTTGACGCCCAGCAGGGCGCTTCGGCCGGCCGCAACCGCTTTTTCCGGTGAACCGAACCGATCGATCAGGAGCTTGAAGGTCCGGCTGCCGATTCCGGGCACGGATTTCAGCGCAATCCAGCAGCGGTATCGATGGAGTAGAAAAGAGTCATTCATCACAGTACCGGCTTGTCAGGCACCGGTTCATCGGGCGGCGGCTTCCGTTCCGGATTCCACGGGTTCGTCTTCCAGGCCTTCCCCTTCTTCCTCCAGGGGCATCGTTCCCTGCAGCAACAGCAGCATGGGACTTGCAACGAAGATGGAGGAGTAAGTTCCGATGATCACGCCGATAATCAGGGTAAGGGCGAAATCGTGGATGATATCGCCGCCCAGGAACAATAGCGCCAACAGGACCAGCAGCGTTGTCGAAGAGGTCAGCACCGTCCGGTTAAGGGTCTCGTTGATGCTGTTATTGATATTTTTCTCAAGCAGGCGCGTGCTGTAACGCCGGATGTTCTCCCGGATGCGGTCGAACACGATAATGGTGTCGTTCAGGGAATAACCGATGATGGTGAGCAGGGCCGCGATAATGGGCAGGGAAAACTCCTTGCCCAGCATGGTGAAAATGCCCACAGTAATGGTTACGTCGTGGATGAGTGCGACGCTGGCCCCCATGGCAAATCGAAGCCGTAGCTGCCAGAACAGCACCAGGGTGATAAGGATTGCTGCCAGGATCAGCAGGGGAATGCTCACCTGGAGCCTTGAAAGAAACACCACGCCCCCGATGAGAATACCGGCCGTGATCCCGCTGACCATCCATTTCATCTCGAACCGGCCGGAGATATAGATAGTAATGAACAACAGGGCGTAAAACAAGGCGAACAACGCGCCTTCCCGGAGCGTTTCCCCCACCTGGGGCCCGACCATTTCGACCCTGCGGATCTCGGCTTCGGCTCCGGTCGCTGCGGCCAGTTCAGCGGTCAGATCCCGGGCGAACGCATCGCCCGTATCCAGCACCGCCTGGGTCCGGATGAGAAATTCGTTTTGATCTTCGGCACCGAATGTCTGGAGGGATACGCCTTCCAGGCCTGCCTCTGCAATACCGGCGCGAACGGCGTCTAATTCCACGGCACCGTCGAAGCGGACCTGGACGATGGTCCCCCCGGCAAAATCAATGCCGAAATTGGGGCCCTTGTTGACGATAAGCGTCAGGATAGCCGCTGCAATCAGCACGATCGAGATGATATAGCCGATTTTCCGTCTGCCGATAAAATCGATGTTAACCCCGGGTTTGATCAGTTCCATTCGCCAAGATCCCTCATGCTGTTCATTATATGCTGATGGTTTTCATACGTCGGGAGACATAGACCGTCTCCATTACCTGCCGGCACACCACCAGAGCGGTGAACATGGATGCCAGTACGCCCAGACTCAGCGTCACGGCAAATCCCCGCACCGGGCCGGTACCGAACTGGAACAGAACCACCGCGGCGATAAGCGTTGTCACGTTGGCGTCCATGATGGTCAGCGTCGCCCGGTTGAACCCGGCCTCGATGGCCGAGGCGACCTTTCTGCCAAGCCGCAGTTCCTCTCGGACCCGTTCGAAGATAATGACGTTGGCGTCCACGGCAATACCGATGGTGAGGATGATCCCCGCGATTCCCGGAAGCGTCAGTGTTGCCTGGAACGCGGCAAGGCCTGCCGCAATCAGCAGGATATTCAATACCAGGGCGAGATTGGCGATCATACCGGCAGCCCGGTAGTAGATCACCATGAACGTCAGCACCAGAATACCGCCGACCAGCATGGAAAAAAGTCCCTGCCGGATGGAATCCTGCCCCAAGGACGGTCCCACCGTTCGCTCCTCGATGATATCGACCGGGGCGGGCAGTGCGCCGGCGCGAAGAACAATGGCAAGATCCCTGGCTTCCTGGGTGCTGAAATTTCCGGTAATTCTTGCAGTCCCCCCGGCGATGCGCTCCTGGATCACGGGCGCGGAATAGACCCGATCGTCAAGGACAATGGCCAGACGGTTTCTCACGTTCTCAGCGGTAACCTGCTCGAAGATACGAGCCCCTTCGCGGTTGAAGTCAATCAGCACATAAGGCTCGTTGTACTGCTGATCGATCTGAACCCGGGCATTGTCCAGGTAAGCGCCGCTCAGAATCGTTCTTTCCCGGACGAGAAAAGGCTGGCGTCCCTCCTCCCCTTCGGCGCTGCCGTAAAGGATTTCGCTTCCCTCCGGAACATTGCCGTCAAGCGCGCGCTGGAGGCTGTGCTCGTCATCCACGAGTTTGAACTCCAGCATGGCCGTACGCCCGATCAGCTCCTTGGCCCGGTCCGTGTCGGTCACACCGGGAAGCTGGACCTGGATACGGCGATCCCCCTCGACGCGGATATCCGGTTCCGCAACACCGAATTCATCGATCCGGTTGCGGATGGTTTCCAGCGCCTGGCGCACGGCCTGGCGCTGCACGTCTCTCGCGGTGTCATCGGTGAGCCCAAGACGGACGATGATCTCACCGTTTTGTTCGTCCTCGGAGAGAATCCGGAGCTCGGAGTGGTTTCTTTCGACAAGGTTCCTGAAGCCGGTCAGATCATCCGGGTTGATCAGCCGAAAAGCAAGCTCATGGGTATTGTCATCGGAAACCTCGACCGAACGGATCCGCTCGGCCCGGAGACGGCCGCGAAGATCACTGCGGGTCCTTTCCATGGTGCTTTCCACGGCCTTTTCGGTCTGGACATCCAGGGAGAGATGCATTCCCCCCTGCAGATCGAGTCCGAGATTGATCTGATTATACGGCCACATGGTCGGTTTGAATGTCGGAAGGACATACACCACCGCCGGTATGATTACCGCAATAATAAGTAGAATACGCCAGGATAGCCATTTCAATGGAGACACGCCCTTTCAGATGTCTGTTTTGATGAACGGTTTCGGAAGCATGCGGATTTGATATCACCTGATCTGAACAATTTTCAGGTTTGCCGCAGATACGGGAAAGCGGATGTCGAGCTATAGTCGGCTGTGCGGGACATCCGCTGACAAAGTAGATGCAGCAAAGAAATTGCTCTCTTCAGGTATCAGTGCGGAACTGCTATATGATCGCCGGCGGGCATTGCGGGGGCCGGACAAGCCCGCCGGCAATTAATGATTTTCCGACGGCAATCAACCGGCTCTTTCTGGCGAGGCGTCTCTTAGCCCCGCAATACTCGGCCGGGACACCTTGACCCGAACCTTATCGGCGATTTCCACCGTAACCGTATTATCGTCCAGCGCGGTAATTTCCCCGTAGATCCCCCCGCTCGTGATGACACGATCCCCTTTGCGCAGATTGCTGACCATGTTTTGATGCTCCTTGGCCTTTTTCTGCTGGGGACGAATGAGCAGGAAATAGAAAATGACGAACATCAGGATAATGGGGATGAATGCGGCGAATCCCCCGCCGCCCTCCGGCGCCTGGCCGGACTGACCCATGGCATAAGCGATATCAATCAAAACAATACCTCCTTAACGATAATTCTTGGATTTATGGAATCTTTTTGCAAAAGCGCTTTGTTTCGTCCGCCTCCACCCGCCGGCTGCAAGCCGGCAGGGGCGGCAATAAATGTCAGGCAGTTATATGCAAAAAAAACCGCGCAGTCAATCGGATCCGGAAAAAAATTTACTCGTATTCGATCCGGTTCTCTCCCGGCAGCAGACTGCCGTCCCCTTCCACGGTAATCGTGATGTTTCTCCGGATTTCAAGATCGAGGATTTCACCTTTTTTCCGGTTCAAAAGGTAGGATGCCACCTCGGGCGGTACGTAGCCATGGACCCGTGATGCTTCCTTTTTCATGGTTTCCAGCCGGAGCTGCCGCAAAAAAGCCAGCCCCATCGATTCCAGCGACGGCGTCACGCCCCTTCCCTGGCAGCAGCGGCAGGGCTCAAAGTGTATCGAACGGATCGAGGGACGGATCCTCTGCCGGGACATTTCAAGCAGTCCGAACTGGGATATCCGGCCGACCTTGCTTCTCGCCTTGTCCGCTTTGAGATGGTCTTTCAGGTTCCTTTCCACCTTGAGGTTGTGCTTCCGGTCCCGCATGTCGATAAAATCGATAACGATCAGACCCCCGAAATCCCGCAGGCGCAACTGCCGGGCGATCTCCTCGGCCGCCTCCAGGTTCGTCTGAAGCGCGGTCTCTCCGAAGGAACTTTTCTGGGTGGCCTTTCCGGAGTTGACGTCGATGGATACCATGGCCTCGGTCTGCTCGATGACGATGGAGCCGCCGGACTTCAGCTTCACCCGGTTGTCGAAAATGGAGGCGATCTGGTCCTCGAGCTGGTATTTTGTGAACAACGGCTTGTCCGCCTGGTACCGCTTGATGATCTTTTTGTGCTGCGGGGAAATGACCTGGATGAATTCCCGGACTTCCTGATAGATCGTATCATCGTCGATGAGGATCTCCTTGACATCCGCCGTGAAGGAGTCCCGGATGGCACGCACGGCAATATTCCGATCCTTGTAGAGAAGGGCCGGGGCTTTTTCCTCGACCCCCTTTTTCTTGATGTTTTTCCAAAGGCGCATGAGATAGCGGACATCGCCCTGGAGGGTGGTCTTGTTGCAGCCCTCACCGGCCGTCCGGACGATGATGCCGAAATCTTCCGGGATCTTGATGCTGTCCATGATCTCCTTGATCCGCTTCCGCTCGGCTTCATCGGTGACCTTCCTGGAAACCCCCCGGGTTTTCCCCCCGGGCATCAGCACCGTGTAACGGCCCGGCAGGGATATATAGGTAGTCAGCATGGATCCTTTTTCCATGATGGGGTCGTTGGATATCTGGACGAGGATCTCCTGCCCCCGGCGGATGATGTTTTTCAGGGACTGCCCTCCCGAAGGATCGTCTAAAAAGTAATCCGGATGGATTTCCTGCTTCTGGAGAAATCCGTTCTTTTCGGCCCCGTAGTCGACGAATACCGCCTGCAGGCTCGGTTCCACACGCGAGACGATCCCCTTGTAAATATTGCCCTGGGTGATCTCCCGTGCCGTGGTCTCGATATTGAACTCTTCCAGCCGGTTGTCCGTAACCTTCGCGATCCGCGACTCTTCGGGATCCACCGCATTGATGAGAATCTTGCTTGTCATGTATGCATGTCCTTGCCGGCATTATGCCGCTTATGACTTTGAAGAATTGATAAGACTGGGATTTTATGACATGTTTCAAACATATAATGATATGTGATTGAACAAGACAAGTCAAATCATTTCTGCCGGGAATCAGCCGGCTTCCGCACTTGATATTTCCTTTCGACTATGGCATGAGAGTTCAGATAATAATCACGAATCATACGACTTGATAATAAGTCCGGGACCAAGGAAAGCGAACAGTGACATGGATCAGAAATATCATCCCGCTGAAATAGAAGCCAGGTGGCAGTCGGTTTGGCAGAAGGAAAAAACGTTTGCAGCCCGGACCGACCCGGACCGGGAAAAATATTACCTCCTGGAGATGTTTCCCTATCCTTCCGGCAGGATTCATATGGGCCACGTCCGAAACTATACCATCGGCGACGTGGTGGCACGCTATAAACGCATGTGCGGCTATAACGTCCTTCATCCCATGGGATGGGACGCCTTCGGCATGCCTGCTGAAAATGCCGCCATCGCGAACAACACACATCCGGCAAAGTGGACCTACGAAAACATCGCCGCCATGCGCAGAGAGCTTAAAAGCCTGGGGTTCAGCTACGACTGGGACCGTGAAATCGCCACCTGCACCCCCGACTACTATCGCTGGGAACAGTGGCTGTTCGTCAGGATGTACAAAAAGGACATGGTCTACCGGAAGGAGGCGCACGTCAATTGGTGCGAGCGCTGTCAGACCGTGCTGGCCAACGAGCAGGTGGAATCGGGCGACTGCTGGCGCTGCGGGGATCCGGTGCGTCAGAAGAAGCTGAAGCAGTGGTTTTTCAAGATTACGGACTATGCCGACGATTTGCTCGAGTACTGCGATCGGCTGGACGGATGGCCGGAAAAAGTCACCACCATGCAGAAAAACTGGATCGGCAAAAGCACGGGCGCGGAGATCGATTTTCCCGTTGAAGAAATGGACGAGTCGATCCGGGTGTTCACCACGCGCCCCGACACCCTGTTCGGTGCGACTTTCATGTGCCTGGCACCGGAACACCCCCTCGTGGAGAAACTTTCCTCCGGGAAAAAGCAGGAAAAGGAAGTCGCCGGTTTCGTCGAACGCATGGCCCGGGAAAGCCATGCCGATCGCATCATGGAAACCCGGGAAAAAGAAGGCGTTTTCACCGGCGGATGGTGCATCAATCCGCTCAATGGCCGCCGGATGCCCGTCTATATCGCCAACTTCGCCCTCATGGAATACGGCACGGGTGCGGTCATGTCGGTGCCCGCCCACGACCAGAGAGACTACGAATTTGCAAAGAAATACGGCCTTGAAATCATTGTGGTGATCCGGCCGGAAGATACGGACGAAGCTTCCGTGGCGGCTACCGAAGCCTATGCCGGCGGCGGGACCATGGTCAATTCCGGGGATTTCACCGGGATGGATTCTGCCGCGGGCAAGGAAGCCGTCATCGAATACATCGAAAAAAACGCCGTCGGGAAGCGTTCCGTCAACTACCGGCTGCGGGATTGGGGAATCTCCCGCCAGCGCTACTGGGGGGCTCCCATACCCATTATTCACTGCGATGCGTGCGGTGCGGTTCCGGTTCCGGAAAACGACCTGCCGGTGGTACTCCCCGAGGAGGCCGATCTGCTTTCAGGGGGGAAATCGCCCCTGGACTCCCTAGAGTCCTTTGTGAGCATACCCTGCCCGGAATGCGGCGCACCCGCCCGCAGGGAAACCGACACCATGGACACGTTCGTTGAGTCCTCCTGGTATTTCGAGCGGTATTGCAGCCCGCACCATGACACCGGCATTTTCGATACAGGCGACGTTGCCTACTGGATGCCGGTGGACCAGTACATCGGCGGCGTGGA
>SLPT01000117.1 GCA_007131845.1 Desulfobacteraceae bacterium
AGTATCCGGCTGTATTCGGCCCGGACGAAAACGGATTGCCTGCACCCGGCGATTTGAAATTTCTTCGGGGAGAGCCGGTATCGGACCGGGTGGCAGAGGGGCGCGCCTATTATATGCCGGAAAACATTGATTTCGAGCAGATTTTGGCTACACGCGGGGAGGGGACGGACAAAGAAATGCGTCGGATTGAAGATGCGTTTCTGATGGCTTCCAGCCAGATCAAGGATGTATTGCACCATTCCAAGGGGGTGACCGACCAGGAAGTGTCGATTATCGAGGCCCACCTGATGTTTCTGAAAGACCCCGGGCTCAGAAAGAAGATCGATGCTGTGATATACGCCGGCATGAGCGCCGAATATGCCCTGAAGCAAGCCATCACGGAGTATGTTGAATTGTTCCGGCAGATGGAGGATGCCTATTTGAGCGAGCGTTCGGCCGATGTGGCCGATATCGGCCGGCGGATTCTCGGGCACCTGATGGGGGTCGGCAGCGATGCGGATAAGGCGTTTACGGAACCGACCATCCTGGTGGCCTCCGACATTTCCCCGGTGGATCTGCTGGCCATCCGGCAGCCGAATCTGAAGGGCGTGGCTTTGGCGCGCGGCGGAAAGACCTCTCACACCGTGATCCTTGCCAAATCACTTGAAATTCCGATTGTAACGGGGGTTGACGGCCTTTTGCAGCGGGTTCGGCAGAATGATTTCATTATTCTAGACGGAATGTCGGGCCTGGTTTTTGTCAACCCGGATGCGGAAATCCGTGAGGAATACGAAAGGCTTGGCGAACAGCAGGAGAGAGACGGTCAGGAACTTGCGTCTTTCCGGGACCTGCCGGCCCGCACCTCTGACGGAGTAATCGTCGGAATGGGAGCCAATATCGGACTGCTCTCGGACATCGGGCTGGTCCGGAAATACGGGGCCGATCATATAGGTCTCTACCGAACCGAATTTCCTTTTCTGCTCAGGCGGTCCTTTCCGACGGAGGAGGAGCAGGCCGCACTTTACACCAAGATGGTACAGCGCGCGGAAGGGCTGCCCGTTACCATCCGCACGTTCGACGTGGGCGGGGACAAGTTCCTGTCTTATCTGGACTACCCCCGGGAGGACAACCCGTTTCTGGGGTGGCGCTCCATCCGGATCAGCCTGGAGATGGAAGAAGAATTTTCAACACAGATACGCGCCATATTGCGGGCATCGGCCCATGGTCCGGTGCAGATCCTGTTTCCGATGATTTCATGCGTAAAGGAGATCCGCATGGTCATGGATCTGCTGGAAAAGGGAAAAGCGCAGCTGGATGCCGCGACAATCGATTACGATAAAAACATCCGCTCCGGTATCATGATTGAGGTGCCGTCGGCCGTATACATTCTGCCTCGTCTTCTTGAATACGTCGATTTCATAAGCATTGGAACCAACGACCTGATACAATATCTTCTTGCGGTGGATAGGAACAACAAAAAGGTTTCCGCACGCTACAACTCCCTGCATCCTGCCGTTATTGCAACCATCCGGGAAATTGTGGATGTCTGCCGCGCGGGGAAAAAGCCCGTGAGTATCTGCGGAGAGGCCGCGGCCAACCTGGACAACCTCCTGCTATACGCAGGCATGGGGGCAGACGCCGTAAGTATGACTCCCTCATCGATTCCCGCGGCCAAGCAGTTCATAAGGACCGTGGACAGCCGCGAGGCAGGGCGGGTGCTGGATGCCGTGCTGGAAATGGCGGATGCCTCCGCCATTTCCGATTACCTGAAAGCGCTCCGGTCCAAAACGCAAGCGTCTTGAACCGGGCGCAGATATTGGACTTTTTTTACTAAGTCGTCACTTTTTGCGGGATCCCACCAACGGCAACTGCCGCGTGATTTCAAAAAACACGGCGTGCGTGTCGTCCTCGCCGCTGATATCTTCGTGATAAACGCGTCGCCGCAGTGATCCGATCAGTTCCGGGTCTGTATCTTCCCGTAGTTTTTTCAGAAAAAACCGGGCTCCCTTGTAACCGGTACCGTCCTCAAGAAAAAGATAGGCCGCCTTTGGATTGGCTTGGAGGTTGCTGTAAGACAGCCGCTCGCGCATGAGCAGCACGAATAACCCGTCCTCCATGATGTGGGGGCGGGCATACAGCGCGCTGTCGACGTTTCCGTCGGCGTCTGCCGTTGCCAGTATGCCGATTCCCTTCGTTCCTTCAAAATACGTTTTCAGGTCCATGAATTGATCCTTTTCTGGCACAATGGTGAAAGAGTGTTGCTGATTTTGGGCCGTGCGGGCCCTGTTACGGAAAAAGAATAATGCGGATTCTCAGGTTGTCAATTTTCTTGAAACGCGACCCATGACGCGACCAAGATACTTTACAACTTTGGCGCAGTAGTATATTATTAACAATTTATGCTTACTGGCTTAGTTCCGGGGAGGCCGGCCCCGAAGGGAAACAAGGACAAGGAAAAAACCGCAAAAGGACCCATCGTGATGGCGGATTTAAAAAACGAAAAAATCTTTGTATTTTGCGATTTTGACGGGACCATCACGGCAACGGAAAGCCTCGAGGCCGTGTTCAGGGAATTTTTGCCGGGAAAATGGGAGCCGGTCAAAGACAAACTGATCGCCGGAGAGACGACCCTTCGTCAGGCCGTCCCCGCAATGATCGAGGCCATCGAATCCGAAAAATGTCCCGAAATTGCAAAGTTCGTATCAAAGATACCGATTCGTCCCGGCTTTTCCGATTTTCTCAATTTCCTTGAAAACACAGGCATCCCCATGGTAATCGTTTCCGGCGGCGTCCGGAAGATGGTGGAGATCAAACTTGGGGAACTGCTCGGGCAGGTTCATGACGTGGTCGCCGTGGATGTGGATGCCAGCGGTCCTTACCTGAGCGTTCATTCAGCGTTTTCCGGGGGAAGCGAACTCGTGGACAAAGCCTCGGTTATCGATTCCTACGGCGCGGATGTAAAAATCGTTGTGGGCGACGGTATTACCGATTTCAACATGGCCCGCCACGCAGATCTCGTATTTGCAAGGGACTCTCTTGCAAAATATCTTGAACGGAAAAAGGCCCGCCACGTGATGTGGGAGGATTTTACGGATATCAGAAACCATTTGGAACAGTGGCTGATCAATCGGTAAATAGTGTCCGAACGAAAACC
>SLPT01000263.1 GCA_007131845.1 Desulfobacteraceae bacterium
AGGCTTTGACGGCTTCGTAAAAAGTCCAATATCTGCGTTACGCGCGATTTCTCAGAATTTCACGTACGCCAAGTACGCTGCATTCTTCGAATTCGCGCAAGCCTTGATCTTGAACTTTTTACAAAGCCGTCGGATCGCGACTTTTTACGAGATCATCAAGCAAATGGTTTAAAAAGAAAAACCGGTTTCGACAAAGGGTCCGGAGAAATTGAAATCCAGCAGCAGGCCGCCGCGATCGATATCGTATTCATCGTAGCGGTATCCGCCGGAAACGAAAACCGGGCCGAAGGCGTTGGCCCGCACGCGACCAAGGAGGCTATAGGAACTGTCGTCCCGGTAGGTCACCCCCCTTGCCTCCGCCTCGAAGGAAAAACGTTCCACCGGCTGGAACTGGGCACCGAGATATACCTGGGGAATGACGATGCTCATGGATTCGGAAGCCGAAATTTCCCCGCCTGATACCGAGGCTTCGGCATCGATGTACCGGAAGTTGAGCCCGGCATCCACGTTGAGCCGGTTGAGCGTTGCCGCACTTAAAAACGGAACGGAATAGAACAACCCGAAATCATACTGATTGAGCTTTAATTCGGTGTTCAGCAGATCCGTCGTTCCACCATAGTTGAATTGTTTCCCCCCGAAATCGAAGGTGCTCCTTGTGGTATCACTCATCTTCAGAGGATTCGCCGTAAGATACGTATTGGGAATCATCAGGGGCATATCGACCTTGATACGGCCCGTCAGTTCGGTTTCCCTGCCCAGCGACAGATCCCGCTTCAGATCGATCTCATCATCGCTTCCGGTTTTGAGCTTTCCGTCGGGGGAGGGCCGCCACACACCCACCGCACCTTCCACACCGAACATGGGAAGTCCCATGACGGATGCAGGCACTGCAAGCAGCAGCAACAGGCATAGTAAAAAACGAATTGTACGCATCGCCCCTCCGGTAATTGTAAAACGATTTTGCGATTCAGCCGCCGGATCGTGATTTTTTATAAGTGTATCAAACATTATCTCTTGACGCAAAGAACCAAAAAGGACTATTGAACTAGGCTTTGACAGAAAATCACCTTGCCTTGCCTTTTTCATATCCTTATCCCAAGAAATAATGTGTTTTATTACAAAAATCAAGCAAGATGATTTCGCAAAACAATCTTTTTGTTATTTTTCTTTCGACCGCCGCATAGCCCGGCGGCGTGGACGTTCACTGTAAGTTGCGAGAAAGGGCATCATGGAAAAATTTGCCACACTGACCATCGAGGGACAAACCATCGAACTGCCGATCATAGAGGGCGTCGAGGGGGACAGCGCGATCGATATCCGCGCGCTTCGGCAGAAAACAGGATTTGTCACCTACGATCCCGGATTCGGCAGCACCGGAAGCTGCAAGAGCATGATCACCTACATGGACGGAGAAAAAGGGATTCTCCGGTATCGCGGATACGATATCGAAGAACTGGCGGAAAACTCCTCCTTCGTGGAAACCGCCTACCTGGTGATCAACGGCGAGCTACCCGACCGCGAGGAGCTCAACCGGACCAGCGTCCAGCTCAACGACCATTCCCTGGTCCACGAAGACATGCAGAATTTCTACCAGAACTTTCCCCGCGCTTCCCATCCCATGGGGATCCTCTCGGCTATGGTGAATGCCCTTCGAAGCTTCTACCCGGAGCTGATCACCACGGATAAGGATTTCGAAGAAATCTACGTACGGCTGATCTCCAAGATCCGTACGATGGCATCCATCTCCTACAAGATTTCCCGGGGTCACAAGGTCGAGTATCCCCGGCCGGACTACACCTATTGCGCCAATTTTCTCAACATGATGTTCAATACACCGGTCAAGCCCTATATCCTCCGTAAGGAGCTTGTGCGCGCACTCAATGTTTTCTGGATTCTGCACGCCGACCACGAGCAGAACTGCTCGACAGCCGTCGTTCGGGCAGTTGGAAGCGCCCGCACAAACATCTATGCCTCGATTTCTGCCGGCATATCCGCCCTGTGGGGGGATCTTCACGGGGGGGCCAACCAGGCCGTCATCCAGATGCTAAGCGATATCCATGAAAAAGGTGCGAGCGTGGAAGATATCATGCGGCGGGCGAAAGACAAGTCCGATCCCTTCCGGCTCATGGGATTCGGCCACCGGGTTTATAAAACCTACGATCCCCGGGCAAAGATCATGAAAAAGAACTGCCACGAGGTGCTTGCACGCCTCAAGTACAAGGACCCTCTCCTCGACATCGCACTGAAACTCGAGGAAGTGGCCATATCCGATCCCTACTTCACGGATCACAACCTTTATCCCAACGTCGACTTCTACTCCGGCATCATGCTCCGGGCCATGGGGATCCCCACGAACATGTTCACGGTGATGTTCGCCATCGGGCGGCTTCCCGGCTGGATCGCCCAGTGGCGGGAAAACATGCAGGACCCCGAGCAACGGCTCACGCGGCCGCGCCAGGTTTACAGCGGCTACCCGCAGCGGCCCTATATCCCCATCGATGACCGGGAGAAAACCATTCAGAGTATCTGATCTTCAATTTTCGTTTTGAGCCGCCGGTATTCCGCCAGGGACCACAGGGCCCGGGCGGCCCGGTTGGGACTCGGCAGAACGGGCATGCCGTCTTCATGAAGCCGCCGGATGAAGCGGTTTTCACCCGCTGCATAGGAAAAGCCCACGAACGGCTTGGGGCATTCGTGCATGAACGCGGCAATGTTGGCACTCTGCTGGTCGATGAAGTTCAGGGTTTCTTTTTGCGCCTCCTCCGGGTCCGAGCCCATCGATTCGATGGCACGGCGTACCTGGGCCGCCGGGGTCAGCATGTACATCATGAGCATGTCGGCATGATCGTCTTCGACGAGCAGTTTCGGAATGACATCCAGGTAATCCAGTGGATTGCGGGTAAACGTCAGGTCGACGGGATTGTTCATGCTGGCGGTGGGGGGGAGGTAATCGGCCAGCCGCTCCCGGGTCTTATCGGAAAGCGTCGGGAGCAACAGTCCGGCCCGGTCGCATGCATCCGCCGCAACGGCGCCGGGCCCGCCCGAGTGGGTCTGGACCAGCACCCGGCTGCCGCGCGGCTCCGGGCATGCGCCAAGGCACCAGCAGAAATCGTAG
>SLPT01000325.1 GCA_007131845.1 Desulfobacteraceae bacterium
CTGGATGCGGCAGGGGCGGTTGCCCTTCTTTCCGTCGTCGGAAACCGCACGGTGAATACGGTTGAACTGAAAATCAATTACCTCAAGCCCGTCACGCCGGATCAAACCGGGGTGACCGCGCATGGCACGGTGGCCCGCGCCGGAAAAAGCATCGGCGTGTGCACCGTTGAGGTAAAAAACGATGACGATGCACTCGTTGCAACCGGTATCGCCACCTACATGGTCATGCCGGACGCTTCCTCCGGCCGGAAAAACCGGGACGGATGAGACAAAGCGTCATAAAACGACGGTTTCCGTTCAGCCACTAAGCAAGAATGCGGAGCACTTAACGCCTGTTTCTCACCATGGCAATGGCCAGAATACCGATTGTCATGGAGATGAACACCGCGATAAACATATGGTGATACGCCTCCCGGGGGTATGCCGTCCCGATCCGGCCGACGAGATCCATGAGGTAGCCGGAAAACGGCTGAAAAAGGGCTGTGCCCAAAAATGCCGCGGGATTCATCAACCCGATGGCCGTTCCGGTGAGCCAGGGAGGAAACAGATCCCGGATCATGGAAAAATAGAGCGAAAGGGTTCCGCCGCCGCAGAGTCCGATCACCAGGAAAAGGGGGCCAATCAACGCCCCGGGAGGGCGGGCGCCGGTCAGCAGGAACACCGACCAGCAGGCAAGGGCCGTCCCCAGAGTGAGCAGAATCACCGGCTTTCTGCCGGCGGACAGCCGGTCTGAAAAAACACCGACCAGGGGCGCGCCGATGATGAACCCCAGGGGAATGAGCATCAGCAGCCCGCCGGCCGCCATCCGTCCGTATCCGTGCACATCCACCAGGTACGGCACGGCCCATAGCCCCTGAAACGCCAGGGCCGGACCGCCGAAAAAGAAATAAGAGAAAGTCACCTTCCAAAAATCGGTATTGCCCGCCACCATTGAAAGCCGGGCAAAGGTGCCGGTGCCTGCCGGGGCTTCGCCCGCAGTGTCCGGTGAGGTGCTTGGGGATGTACTTGGGGATACGTCCGAAGAATTATCCCGGAAACGATTCGGGGAAGCCGGGAAGGCCTCTGCTGCGGCGTCATCCGCTTCAACAGGCGGCCACCCTTTATCCTCCGGGCGATCCCGCACCACCAGCCACGCCAGAAAGACCATTACGAGGGTGACGATCCCCAAAGCCATAAACGATGCCCGCCATCCCAGCAGGATGACAAGATAGGTGAGCGGCAGGGAGGCCGAGAGATTGCCCGCGTTGCCGAATGCAAGAAAAAGCCCCGTAATGGATGCAAACTCTTTTTTCCGGAACCAGCGGGAAAAGATTTTGAGTGCGGGGATGAAGACCCCGCCCACGCCGATTCCCACCAGGGCGCGTCCCGCCGTGGCCCAGGCCATGCCGGGGGCCAATGCGAAGAGCATCACCCCCGCGCAGGCGATGCATGCGAACGCGGTGGTGACCGCACGGGGTCCCAGCGTGTCGGACAATACGCCGACCGGCGGCTGCACGGCGGCATACAGGTAAAAATAGGCCGAAGCCATTACCCCCAGGGCGGTCGCATCCGTATCGAATTCGAGCACAAGGTCCCCGGCGATCACGGTGGGAGCGACCCGGTGAAGGCAGGCCATGAAGTAAATAATACTCAGTACGCCGAATACGGCCCACCGGTAGCGGCCCGGGGTTCCGAAACGGGCGGGAATGGCATCCGAACGCATCTGCAGGGCCTCCCGTCTGGATAATCACAAAAGCCAAAATAACCGCGACTGGCTGCTACTTCGTCTTCGCGTCCACGTCCTGATCGAAACTCGCCGCCGCAAGAACCGCTTCACTATCCGGATATTCCCGCCGAAAGGTTTCCGTTATCCCGTCGACGGGTACATCCGGGAAATGCCCCCGAAAGCGGATATACTCCATGTGCCGGTTTCCCTCGAGGTCGAAAGGGTGATAAATGGAATCGCCTTTACCGTCGAACGCCAGGGGCTTCAAATGGAACTTCTCGCACAACCCGATGTTAAAGGCGGGTGTCGCCTTTCGCCACTGCCCGTCGAGCAGTATATCGGTATACCCATGCCAGTAGAACACATCGGTTTTCATCGCCTGTCTGAGCCGTTCGGTGGAAAGATGATTTTTCACATCGGCAAATCCCAGCCGGGCGGGAATTTTCTTATAGCGGCAGCATGCCGCAAGCAGCACGGCCTTGGCAACGCACCATCCCCTTTTCTGCTCCAGGGTCGTGCTTGCCCGAAGACCTTTGGCGCTCAGATCAATGCGGTACGGATCATAGTAAATCTCATCACGCACCGCATAATAGAGATTGACCGCCTGCCGCACCGGATCTTCCCCCGGGCCGGCCTTTTCCGCCGCGAACGCGGAAACCGCCGGGGAATCAAAATCGATGATCGGGGTGGGCTCGAGATATTGATCCGGATGCTGAACCATGGGCAAACCTCTTTCTTTCCATATTTTCGTTTTTTACGAGTGCATCATCTTTACGTGAACTGCATAAAATTTCAACCCATAAAACCGGACACCGGCCGGATATCCTCCACGGTAAACGTGACAGCTCCATGGTCCGCAGCGGGCGTACCGGAAAGCAAAAAGGGGCGGCCGTATTCGAGAATATGGCAGAACCGATCGTAGGCGCGGGGAAAAAAAACGGCTTCCACCAGGCCGGTTTCATCCTCGAACGTGACGAATTTCATGGGATCGCCCCCGGCGCTCAGGATGGTCTTGCCGGTGATCATCCATCCGGCAAAGCGGACACGCCGGCCCGTATGAGCCGCAATGTCGGCGGCACGCACGGTCTTTTGCCGGTCGCGGACCCCGGCGAACAGGACCATGGGATGACATCCGCACAAAAAGCCCAGCACCGAGAACTCGCGGCGAAGGTTTTGCAGCCGGTCGTCCGGGGGGAGCGCGGGTTGCGTTTCATCCGGGAAATTTCCGGAAGCCGGGGCGTCAGCGGCCCGGGGGGTTGCTGCGGAAGGAGATGGCAACGCCCCGGACTGCGAAAATCCCGGAAACAGGCATTGGCTTTCCTCCCGGGAGCCGCGCTTTTTTCGCCAGGCCGACAGGCGCCAAAGCAGCGCCCCCCGGCGCCCCCCGCCGGATTCAAAA
>SLPT01000303.1 GCA_007131845.1 Desulfobacteraceae bacterium
CACGATCTCCAGTTTAATTTTGGGCATAAAATCGACCTGGTACTCCGCTCCCCGGTAGACCTCCTTATGCCCTTTCTGACGGCCGTATCCTTTGACCTCGGTAATGGTCATTCCCTGAACGCCGATGTCGCTGAGCGCCTGACGGACATCATCGAGCTTGAAGGGCTTGACGACGGCTTCTATCTTTTTCATGAGCTTCCTCCCGAAAGTTGATGGGTAATGAATGCTATTGTTTCTTTTAATTTTGGCGCACCCGGCCCGGAACAAAATGGCACAGGCCGGATGCTCTTTCAAAGCGGTTTCAGGAACCGAGCTCGAAGGCCCTTTCCCCGTGAACAGCGCTGTCCAACCCTCTTATTTCGGTATCCGGGTCGACGCGCAGACCCCCCGTAAGCAGGCTCGTGATACCGATGACGAGAAGGGTTGCAATCACCACGAAGACAATGGTGCCCACGATGGAAAGAAACTGAATCCATACCTGCAAAGGATTGCCGTAGAAAAGCCCGACGGCGCCTTCGGTGATGGCCGGGCTGGCGAACAACCCCGTAGCCAGTGCGCCCCAGATTCCGCAGATCCCGTGCACGCCGAAAGCATCCAGGGAATCGTCATAGCCCAGGCGATGCTTCAGCTTGGCGACGCCGACATAACCGAGCACGCCCGCCACCAATCCAATGACAAGAGCCCCCGGCAGTTCCACGAATCCTGCAGCCGGCGTAATGCCAACGAGTCCGGCCACGACGCCGGATGCCAGCCCCAACAGGGTCGGCCTCCGGTCGATGAGCCATTCGGCGAACATCCATGAAAGCCCCCCCACTGCCGCGGACGTATTGGTCACCATGAATGCCGAGGCAGCGATACCGTCGGCTGCAAGCTGGCTGCCCGCGTTGAACCCGAACCAGCCGAACCAGAGCATGGCCGCACCAAGGGCGGTCAGCGTGACCGAAGACGGGATCATCGCCTCCTCGCCATATCCTGTGCGTTTTCCCAGCACAAGAGCCAACACCAGGCCGGCGACGCCGGCGTTGATATGCACGACATTTCCGCCCGCGAAATCGAGCGCCCCCATCTCCTCGATCCATCCACCGCCCCACACCCAGTGGCACATGGGGCTGTAGACCAGGGTAAGCCATAGGACGGTAAAAACGACCCAGGAGGAAAACTTCATGCGGTCCACCGCCGAGCCGAGCACGATGGCCACCGTTATGCCCGCAAACGTCATCTGGAACATAACGAACGTGAGCGTTGGTATGGTATCCGAAACATCTCCCGGCCCGATGCCGCTCAGGAACAGGTATTTGAACGAACCGACCACGCCCGCCACGTCGGGACCGAAAGCCAGGGTGTATCCCCACATCACCCATACGACGGCTCCCAGGCAGTAGGCCACGAATGTCATGGCAAAGGTATTGAGAAGATTCTTGGAGCGGGACATGCCCCCGTAGAACAATGCCAACCCGGCCGGCGTCATGAGCATGACCATGGCCGTGGCCACGATCATCCAGGCAGTATCGCCGGAATCGAGGCCGTCGCCCGCAAATGCGCGGCCGGCCAATAAAAGTATCGCTGTGATCGCCGCAAAGAGCGGCCTGCCAATCTGCTTTGCCATGATGTTTCCCCCTTCATACGCTTACGGATTATTAAAAACGGTCGATCCGGGCCTCAATCGGGCTCCGGCAGAACGGCCAGGAGCTTGTGCTCGATCTCCATCGCCAGCTCCCGGCCCACCTTGTTCCCCTGGGAGTCCCGGACGTAGAACACGTCCACGACCTGGTCGACCTTGGTTGCAATTTTCGCCACCCAGATATCCAGGCCGCACCGGGTGAGCACATCGGTCACCCGGTATAAAAGGCCTGGAAAATCATAGGAAAACACCTCGATAATGGTAAAAAAACTGGAGGATTCGTTATCCATCACCACCCGGTTGGGCCGGAAGGCCACACGTTCTTTTCTCACCGGTTTTTCGGTGACCACCGCCGAAGACAAATCAAGTTTTCCCTCCAAAGCGGCCTGAAGGTCCTCTTCGGCGCGATGCCATCGCTCTTCCTCGAAGATCAGATCCGGCGGCGGCGTCACGGTGAACACATCCAGCGCGATACCCTGTTTCCAGGTAAAAACCTGGACGTTGAGAATGTCGATGCCGTTGAGGGTCAGTACCCCGGATATGGCAGAGAAAAGACCCGGAAAATCCCTCGCGCAGATCACCAGCTTCCTCGTATCAAAGGATTCGCCCTTCTCGATATCCCACACAAACGGGGCATTGCCGAGCCGGTTGTACAGGCGGATATGGGAAACGATTTCCGGTGCGGTGGTATAGAGAAGATACCGGGGGGAAAGCATATTCAAAGCGGCCTCCAGGTCCCGGCCGGCCGGGGAGATCGTCTTCCGGACGTGGGTCTTTTTCTGCTCCGCCTGCCGGACTGCGGTCCCGGTGGCAAGCTCCCCCTTCTCCAATATGCGCAGCACCTTGAGGAACAAATCGCGCACCAGCGAAGCGGTCCAGTCATTCCATGCCTTGGGGCCGGTGGCCATTGAATCAGCCACCGTAATAAGATAGAGCATCTTCAACAGCTTGATATCGCCAACCTCCCGGGCCATTCGGATGGCGGTCTCTTCATCGTAGATGTCGCGGCGGGTGGCGGTTTTGACCAGCAGCAGGTGATTTCGGATCAGGGAGCGGACCAGATCGATTTCCTTTCCCGAATACCCGAATCGTTCCAGGACCGGGCCGGCGATTTCGGCGCCCGCCTCGGAGTGACGACGTTCCGGAACCCCCTTGCCCACATCGTGGAGCAGGGCTGCAAGCAATAGAAGATGCTTTTTCTTCAGCGCCCGGTATATCCCGGCGCAGAGACTTTCATCCGGATCTTCCGGCCGGATTTCACCAAACCGCTTAAGTTGCTGCACCACCCGGATGGTGTGCCGGTCCACCGGGAAAAGATGATAGGCATCAAACTGAATCCGGTCCACGATTCCCTCGAACTCCGGGATCAATGCCGTCAGTATGCCGTTGTCCAGCATCTGCTCCAGCACATTGACCGGCGCGGAAGGGGTGGTGAGTATTTTTTCAAACGATTTTCTTACCTCCGGGCTCTTTCGGAA
>SLPT01000123.1 GCA_007131845.1 Desulfobacteraceae bacterium
ATCCGACATGCGCATCCCGGCGTTCCGGTCTGGCTTGGCGGGATTTACGCCACGCTGCTGCCGGAGCACGCCCGCGCAAGCATCGGCGCCGACGAGGTTCTATCCGGTGCCGGCGAAAAAGCTCTCTTTGATCGGATCGAAGCCCATACCGGCTTTACGTGTCAGCCCGCCTTCGATATTACCGACATGAACACGTACCCCTATCCCGCCCTGGACATGCAATCCGAAATCGCCTATGCCCCGATTCTCACCGCCCGGGGGTGTCCCAATCAATGCGCCTACTGCGCATCCCGCCTGCTCCAGCCGGTCCGGATGCGCCGCGATCCCGTGAATGTGGCCGAAGAAATCTTCTTCTGGCATGACCGCCACGGCGTGCGGAACTTCGCCTATTACGACGATGCGTTTCTATGGGATGCCGAAAACCATGCCATACCGTTTCTGGAAGCCATTGTCGCCGGTCGGCGGGACCTGTCCTTTCACACGCCCAACGCCCTTCACGTGGAGCCGGTGACGCGACGGATTGCGGATCTCATGTACCGTGCGGGTTTTCATACCGTTCGGCTGGGCCTGGAGACCGCCCTGCGGGAAGAGCGGGTGTACGACAACAAGGTGCGGGCCGGGGAGTTCGAGCGCGCCGTGCGCCTGCTTCTGGAGGCGGGTTTTGACGGAAAGCAGGTAGGGGCATATCTTCTTGCTGGTCTCCCGGGCCAGGATCTCCGGGCTGTGGAATCGTCCATCGATACCGTTTTCGGCTGCGGGATACAACCGGTGCTGGCCTGGTACACCCCGATTCCCGGCACCCGCATGTGGGGCTCGGCCTGCGCGGCATCGCGATACGACCTTGCGGCCGAGCCCCTTTTCACCAATAATTCCCTGCTTCCCTGTATGCCCGCCTATGACCAGAAGATCATAGACCGCCTGAAACAGCGGGCGTTGAGGGTATGAAAAATGCCGATTTCGATCCCGATTTCGATTTCGATTTCGATAAAACCGGATCGGATGCCAGGGGGGCAACAACTTTTTTCTGAGGAACATAGGATGTGCTGACGAAGGAAGCGCATCATAAACGTCGTTTTCCCGTGGGATTTATTGGGCGGCGTTTAAGCGATGCGCTTCCTTCGTCAGCACATCCTATGCCGGCTGAGCGATTTCGATAAAAGCCGGGCCGGGACGTCGGTGGAGGCAGCAACGTTTTCTCAGTTCAGGGTCTTGCATGCGAGTGCCCATGTAAGTGTCTTGGAAAGCGCCATTGTCTTTCTTGACTAATATTCAAAAGCCTGCCATGGAAAATGAATGAACTGTTTTTTTACCGTCTGCGGCGTTTTACAAAAAGCCGGCTTTGCAGCACCGGTCGAAAGGGGCGTCATTTACCGCCTGACCCGCATGCAGGCCGAAGCATAAGCAAGGAGAATCCGGAAATGATGAAAAAATACTTGTCTATCTGTCTGTTTATAATGTTGTTCGTGCCTGCCGCGGTCTTTTCCGGTCCGCTGGACCAGGGCAGCGGATATGTCGGGCTGCAATACGGGTATCTGAGCCACGACCAGGACAGAATATCGGGGGATTCCAATCCCACGGCTCTCGTTGCGAAAGTTGGCTATTTCGTCTTCAACCAGATTGCATTAGAGGCACGCTACGGATTTGGCCTGAGCGATGATTCTGCAAGAAGGCTGGATGGTACTGACGGCGTTACCCGCGGGGACCTGGAGCTCGATTACCTGTACGGGGCGTATCTTGCCGGATATCTGCCGCTGGGCGAAATCGGCTCCGCCTATGGCCTGTTCGGGGTAAGCGATGTCAAAACATCCTTTTCGGACAACTCTCGTTCCACCCCGGATTCGGACAGCGGCTTTTCATTCGGGTTCGGCGCGAATCTCTATATCCCGTACTTCAAAAACATCCACGAGGACGGGCACTGGAGCATCGGCATCGAATATATGCGCTACCTGAGTGAAAGCGGGTACAAACTCACATCCTACGGCCTGGGCGTTGCGGTCCGGTTTTAGAAAAAACAACCACTGTTAAGGTTGATGGACTCGTAAAAAGTCGCGATCCGACGGCTTTGTAAAAAGTTCAAGATCAAGGCTTGCGCGATTTCGAGATCAGGGTGATTGAAGCGACTTCTTCCGGTTGCGCTGTTGTTATAGCAAGATTCCGGTTGGTTTGATAAAGCGGTTGCAGCCTGTGCGGAGAGATCCTTGACCTTCAAATATTTTAAGTTTATATTTAGAAATATAAACTTTGAAAAGGAGATCGTTTATGAAGGCAACCGCAAAAGATCTGAGATTCAACTCAAAGGAACTCCTTGATACGGTTGGTCGGGGAGAAGAAGTGGTCATAACCTTTCGCGGCAAGCCTTGCGCAAAGCTCGTTCCCTATGAGGATGAAAACGGGCAGAACACAAGCAATGAGCTGTTTGGAATCTGGAAAGATAACAGCATGATTCAGGATGTTGAAGGGTACGTCAGGGGGTTGCGGAAAAGGAGATTCTGATGCTTGTCGATACGGATGTTCTTGTCTGGTATATGAAGGGAAATCAAAAGGCATATGATGCGGTAGAACATTCAAGGCATTTTTCCGTCTCTGTCGTTACGTACATGGAATTGATGCAGGGCATGAGAAATAAAAATGAACTGAACAGTCTTCGGCGGGCTTTTCATGTCTGGGGCACAAAGATTCTTTATATCTCCGAAGAGATATCCATCAAAGCAATGTTTTTTGTGGAGCAGCATTTTCTTGCACACTCCCTGCAACTTGCGGACGCGCTGATCGGTGCTACGGCAATTTCCCATGGCTTTCCGATTCTTACCGGCAATGATAAGCATTACAGGATGCTGAAAGGCTTGCAGGTTAAAAAATTTCGCCCATAGCTGCAAATAAAGGCGTGCGGCTGAAGCGGAATGCACGACCCGGGCGTCCCCCCTGCCTGAGCGGTGCCGCTCAGGCAGGGGGTTGAAAAAAAAGGAAACTATTACCCGCCTATCACCCGCATTGCGGTTTCGGCCACGTTTTCGGCCGTAAACCCGTATTCCTTCATAACGGTTGATCCCGGGGCGGAGGCGCCGAACCCGGATACCCCGATGACGGCCCCGCCGGA
>SLPT01000254.1 GCA_007131845.1 Desulfobacteraceae bacterium
AGGGCTCCGGCCGTGTGGTGATGGAAGACGACCGACCTGTCCATCTTCACTTCGAAGCCTCCAACGGTCTGCCGTATAAAAGTATCGGAAGGTATCTTGTGGATACGGGAAGGATCGATGCAGAAGCGGTATCCATGCAGTCGATTGCGGAATATATCCGGCAAAATCCGGATGAAAAAACAGAAATCCTCCATCATAACCCGCGCTACATCTTTTTTTCCGAAGGCGGCCATGGTGTCCGGGGATGTATCGGCGTTCCCCTGACTGCGGGACGCTCGGTGGCCCTCGACCAGAAGGTGTTTCCGCCCGGCTCCCTGATGTTCGTTGAAACCGAAAAACCCGTTGTTGACGATGACGGGGAAATCGAAGCGTGGACCGGGTTTTCCCGGTTTGCCCTCAACCAGGACACCGGCTCGGCCATCCGCGGACTCCGGCGTGCGGATTTCTTCTGGGGAAGCGGCGCTTTCGCCGAAACCGCCGCCGGCCACATGCAGCATCCCGGCCGCATGTACTTCATCGCCATCCATCCGGAATAGCAGGGGAAGGGCCAGGGGACGTCCCCTGCTCTCAACGTTCCCTACACCCCCTGTTTCCGGGTGGCTTTTTCGAAAAAGAGCAGACCCCCGCCGGCCAGTGCCAATGCCCCGCAGAGCATAAAGAGCTTGGGCGCGCCGATTGTTTCGAAGAGGTAGCCGGAGAGGAAAAACCCCACCATGATCCCGAGACCGTAGGTGGCCGCGTTGTTGACGGCCTGGCCAAGGGTTTTGGCCTGGGGCGGGGCCAGCTTGTCGATGTAGAGGATGCTCGCAACGTGGAAGGATCCGTAGGAGAAGGCGTGAAACAGTTGAGTAAACAGGATGAGGCCCGCGGATTCGGCCCCGGCAAGGATCGCCCAGCGGACGGCGGCGGCGATAAACGAAAAAACCAGCACGTTTTCAAGCCGGAACCGGGAAAAAATCCTTGCAGATCCGACCATCACCGATATCTCGGCAATGGATGCCAGCGCCCACGCAAAACCGATAAAAGCGCCGCCATAGCCCAGCTGCTCCAGGTGAATTGAAAAAAAACCGTAGTAGGTGCCGTGGCTCACCAGCATCAAAAACGCGCAGAAAATGAATGTGAGCGCACGCCGGTTTAAAAAGATCCGTGCGCTTGCGGAAAACGACTGTTTGTTTTCCTGCGGGGGAACCCCGGGAACGGTGAATGACAACAATGACTGGGCGATCGACCCGCCCAGGATCAAAACCAGGATGATGGATGCGGAATAGATATCGATGAGACGCCCGACGCCCATGACCACCAGGATAAAGGCGATGGATCCCCAGACCCGCAGGTGGCCGTAGTCTTTTTTCCTGGTATCGAGCAGGTCCATGGAAAATGATTCGAGAAACGATATGATGGGCGCGTAGAAGATGCCGTAGACGGCCGTGATCAATAGCATCAGGGTAAAATCGGTCGTCAGCAGGTAGAAAGACCAGAGTGTGGTGCTGGCGATGACGGCCATGATGAAAATGGGCCGCCGGATGTTGTAGCGGTCGGCAAGGATTCCCCAGATCAGGGGAAACAGGGCCGTGGCAAATGTTCGGACCGCCGAGAGCGTGCCGATCTGGAATCCCGAAAAATCGAGGTGGTAGCAGTAGAGGTTGAAATAGGGCAGATAGATTCCTAATATGCCGAAATACAGGAAGTAATGGGTGCTGAGTACGATTCGGATCTGTCTGGATGTCATGGCGTCCGTCCGCTCCGCCGTGTAGACCGTTGTTTTTGCTACCGTAGACCGTTCGGATTATTTTGCGTCCCGGTTTTTTCCGGTATTGCACCGTTCATTTCCGGATTCACCGCTTCTGTATCGGTCGCCGGTTCCAGGCCGTTGTCATCCGGCAGCGCTTCCGCTGCAGCGGCTTCGCTACCCAGCATCACCGCGACCCACCGGGTTTCCTGCTGGCTTTCCATGGCGATTTTGAATATCATCGTAAGGGGGACCGAAAGCAGCATCCCCACGGGGCCCAAAACCCACCCCCAGAAAACCAGCGACAGGAAAACGATCAGCGTTGAAAGTCCCAGCCCCCTTCCCATGAACCGGGGCTCGAGCAGGCTTCCGATCACCACGTTCACAGCCAGAAAGCCGCCTGCAGCCATCATGGCCGGCCAGATGCCCAGTTGGACCAGTGCTATCAGGACCGCCGGAATGGCCGCAATAATGGAGCCGATGTTGGGGACGTAGTTGAGCATGAACGCTGTAAGCCCCCATAACAGTGCGTAGTCGACCCCTATGATCGTCAGCCAGATGGCGATGAATATGCCCGTGACAAGGGAGAACACGGTTTTAAGCGCCAGGTAGCGGTTGACGCTTTTCGTGAAGCGGCGGATGCCGGCAAGGGATTTTTCCGGGTTTTTAAAGGCAGCCCGGAACTTGTCCGACATGCCGGATACTTCCAGAAGAATGAACATAACGGTCAGAAAGATCAGAAACGCGTTGGTCAGCGCACCGGTCAGGCCTGTCAGCACGCGTCCCGCCATTTGCATGGCAACGGAGGGGTCGAGATACTCGTAGATCATCTGTTCGGACACATCGATTCCCCGATCCTGGAGCCAGGTGATCAGAAGTATCGATTCCTCCAAAAGCCTTCGCTGGTATGCTGGAAGTGACGCTGTAAAATCCGCAACAGAGGATCCCACGAATATCACGAGCCAGTAGCCGATTGCCATGAGCACCACGATGATCAGCGCAATGGCTAACAGCTTTGGCACGCCCCGGTTTTGAAGCCAGAACAGGGGCGGCGTGCAGATGATGGCGATAAAGACGGATAGCAGAAACGGCACCAGTATTGCCGCTGCAGCCTGCATTCCGGCCACTAGCACGACAAAGCACGCAATCGCCAGCATGATTCGCAATGCCTGGGAAGGACCGGTTTGGGCTTCCATTTTATCCATTCTCCGTGCGTTGTAAACGGACCCGATTTTGACGGTTTTGTAAAAAAGTCCAGGATCAAGGATTGCGAAATCTTAAAGCATACAAAGTGGTCAGTATACTGAAAAATTCTTTGAGATCGCGTGCAGGCGCAGATACCGGATTTTTAATGAAGCCGTCCG
>SLPT01000003.1 GCA_007131845.1 Desulfobacteraceae bacterium
CAAGGGAAATCAACTGCTCCCTGTTGATATAGCCCATTTCGTATGCGATTTCTTCAATACAGGCAATTTTCAATCCCTGCCGTTTTTCGATAACCTCAATAAAATTGCTTGCATCCAAAAGGCTCTCATGCGTCCCGGTATCCAGCCAGGCATACCCTCTTCCCATCAACTCCACCTTGAGTCTTCCCTGAAGCAGGTAAGTCCGGTTGACATCGGTTATCTCCAGCTCCCCCCGTGCCGACGGCCTGATCGATTTGGCAATGTCCACCACATCATTGGTATAAAAATAAAGCCCTACAACCGCATAACTGGATTTCGGCTCCGACGGCTTTTCTTCTATGGACAATGCGGTCATATCCTTGTCAAACGCCACCACGCCATAGCGCTGGGGGTCATTGACCCAATACCCGAAGACAACGGATTTTTTCTCCCGTGTAACGGTTTCTACCGAATTCTGAACAAGTTGGCTCAGGTTGTGCCCGTAAAAAATATTGTCTCCGAGAACAAGGCAGACATCATCATCGCCAATGAATTCCTCCCCAATGATAAATGCCTGGGCCAAGCCGTCCGGACTGGGCTGGACCGCATAGGAAAAACGCATTCCGATATCATCGCCACTTCCGAAAAGCTCTTCGAAAAGGCCTATATCCCGGGGGGTGGATATAACAAGCACATCCCGTATACCAGCCAGCATGAGTACCGACAGGGGGTAGTAAATCATGGGCTTGTCGTATACAGGTACGAGTTGCTTGCTTACTCCTTTTGTAAGAGGATACAATCTGGTTCCGCTTCCGCCCGCAAGTATGATCGCTTTCATATCCAGTCCTGTTGAAACACGTGAAATTGATAGCTTCGTAAAAAACCGGCCCGGGATTGTTTACTGTTTTGATCCAAGCACTTCGCGCGCCGCCTCATCAAAGCCGACCTTTCCCCGCCAACCCAATTCACGGCCGATCTTACCCGGAGAATAAATAACCGGGCGCTGGGAGGAAATCAACCGATAACGAGTCATATACGGTTCTCGCCGTAAAACCCTAAACATTATTTCCTGCATCCAAACAATCGCATATAGCGCCCGATAGGGAATTTTGAAAAAACAGGCTTCCGGAAACAGCGGCTTTAATACTTTATCCGTATATGTGCTTTTATTGACCTGCCATGTATCCACCACATTAAAAACCTGGTTATACGCCCGATGATGGTCAATGCAATGCGTAATGGCATCTATAAGATTATCCAGATAAACAAGCGGCAGCACAAACCCTTTCGTGCCAATAATGCCGATGCACCCCGCCACCCGGATCCCCATCATCGGGGTGAACGTCTCCCCGCCCGGCCCCCAAATGGTCCCGGGCCTCAGGCAGGTTATTTTCATTTTCATTTCAGTCATTGCCTTCAAAACAATTTGTTCCGCTTCGAACTTGGCCATGGAATATGCCCCCCTCTTTCCGGGAAATCTTTCAAGCGGACCCGATTCATCAATCACCTGCCCCGGCTGACAGTCGAAAATACCATACACACTGCATGAACTAATATAAATAAACTGTTTTACTCCCGCAGACGCTGCTGCTTCCAACACGTTTTTGGTACCCATTACGGTGACTAAATGACCATCCCGGGCATTCCCTGAAGTATCAGCGGCGGCATGGACAACAACATCGACCCCCTCCATGGCCGCCTTGAGCGAATCAGCATCGCGAACATCTCCCGAAACGATATCAGCCCCGGCCGCTTGCAGTTTCGCTGTATCGGAAGTCTTTCGAACAAAAGCCCTTACTCCGAATCCCTGCCGGATTAATTGATCTACCAGCCGCCTCCCCAAAAATCCGGTTGCACCGGTTACCAGCACCGTGGACAAACTCATAACAAATCCTTATTCAGCAAACCATCCGCCAGTCGCATTGCCAATTTCCCTATGGTCAATCCTGTATTCGCATAAGAATGCTCTTGGATCACTGAACCATCGCATACAAATGCATTATCATATCCATGGAGTCTGAGACCCTTATCAACAATCGCATCCGACTGGCTGCCAACCGAAATTGTGCCTGAATGATGAGCGGCCGACCACAACCAGTTTTCGCTCAGAGGCATTTGAATAACCAAATCCTCCGCAACCGGCATCAACATCTTCCGCAATTTTTCCAACATACGATTGTAAACAGCCATTTCTTCTTCCGTTATCCGCCAGTCGGCCTGTATCTTCCCCCCGTCATACCAGACACGGTTATTGCCTCGCTTTTGTTCAAAAAGCATCAGTATGTTAAATGTAGCACCCCTGACTTGCCTGCCCAACAGATGAGAGTAGATTTCCGCCAGGATATCCGGGTGCAACAGTTTCCAGGATAATGCATTCCGAATGCGTTCCTTTCCGCTGCTGGCACCGAGCAATGACTTGTATTTATATATGGAAAGCCGGTTTTGCATCGTAACGGCAGGCCTAAAAAAAGCACATCCCGTATAACGCCCGCATTCACTTTTCAGCCGAACAGCGGTCCGGCATGCATATTCACCCTTATCGTAGAACACCATTTGCCGGATTTGCTTTTTACACCCTTCCCGAACCCGTATCTTGCCCACAAACCCCATCGGGTGGTCGGCCAATCCCGTTCCGGCCTGGCGATGCATCCTTCTTGCATCCAGCAACTTATTAACCAGATAAGGCGATCCCAGGGCACCTGCGCAAACAACAACCGCTTCCGCATCAATGGTTAGCCGCTGTCCATTGACACAACAAATGACGCCCCTGATGCGATTGCCTTCCACGACCCAATCGATGTCAGAAACATTATAAATAGCCTTGACGCCTTTTTCAACTCTGAGCCCCCTGTGATGTTTTGGATACAGCAGGCAATCCACACCATCTGAAAACACGCCAACGTCCTGTGCTATATGGCTCATTTCGGAGTATACGGAATCATATTCAGCCGTATATTTTTTTCCAAAATAGAGCCTGGAAGCAGCCATGTCCGTATAGTGTTCACTTTCTTTCAATACCCGTGCAAACGAATCTGAACAGACATCTTTCTGCCGAATGGGGATCAGGCCATTATCCCATAGATTGGTTGTCCCCCCCTCGCCAAAGCAAA
>SLPT01000114.1 GCA_007131845.1 Desulfobacteraceae bacterium
ACGATCGCCTTGGCCGTTCCGATGGCGTCGGTCATGGACTGCGGGGTAAGAATCATCAGGACGCAGTCGACCCCTTCGTCGTTGATAACCGCTTCCAGGGCGTAACGGTAGCGGTCGGAGGAGGCATCGCCGATCACGTCCACGGGGTTGCTGAAATTGGCGGTGGGCGGCAGATACTTGTGAAGAACCTCATCGGTCTGCCGGGTAAAGCGGGCCAGCTTCAACCCGGAGATCTCGCTCATATCGGTCGCAATGATCCCCGGCCCGCCGGCATTGGTAATGATCGCCACCCGGTTTCCCTCGGGGATCCGGCCGGCACCGAAGGCGGTGGCGTAGTCGAACAGACTGTCGACCGTCTCCACCCGGATAATGCCGGCTGCATCGAAAATAGCGTTGTAGACGGCCTCGGTTCCGGCAATGGATCCGGTATGCGACATGGCGGCACTAGCGCCTGCCGCGGTCTTCCCGGACTTGATCACCAGGATCGGCGTGGGCCGGTGGCCGGCGATAATATGCTTGACCTCATCAATGAGACCCGGGCGCATGCGAAGGGCCTCCATGTAAATCATGATGACATTGGTCTCCGGGTCCTTGTGATAATACCGGAGCAAGTCGAGTTCATCCACATCCGCCTTGTTGCCGATGGATACGAACTTGGAAAAACCGAACCCCCTGGATTGGGCAAAATCCAGGACCGACGTGCAGAGCGCGCCGCTTTGGGAAATAAAGGAAATGTTGCCCGGATCCGGCATATGGGTCGAAAAACTGGCGTTGAGGCTTACATCTTCATGGGGGTTGATCACGCCCAGACAGTTGGGCCCGATCAGGCGAATATCGGCCTCCCGGCAGATCCGGGCGATCTCATCCTCGATCTCTTCACCCTCCCCGCCAACTTCCTTGAACCCGGCCGATACGATCACCAGCCCCTTGACGTTTTTTTTCACGCAGTCCCGGACAGCCGCCAGTGCGGCCTTCGGGGGCAGGATGATCATGGCCAGATCGATATCGTCGTCGATGTCGGAAACGCTTTTATAGCACGGTACGGACAATATGGACCGGGCACCGGGATTGACCGGATAGAGCGTTCCCTTGAACTCCCCCCGGAGCAGGTTGGCGAAAATATCGTGGCCGACTTTGCCCTTTGTTGAGGAGGCGCCGATCACCACGACCGAGCGGGGCTTGAATATCGCATCAAGTTTATCCATATGTGCCATCTTTCTTTCTATTCGTTATCATTGCTAAAGGAACCGGTTTTCCCCATGCTCCATCACGTTTCCATCCGGGATTTTACCGCGAGAATTGCCTGGTACATATCGTTTTTCGAACAATTATAACGCTTGGCCAGCATGGCCGCAAGCCTGGCCGTGGACGGATTGTCCGGAAGAAGGCTAAGGATTTCGGCTTCCAGCACTTCCGGATCAGGAATCTCCGGCTTTTCGTCCGGCTTCCCGGAAACCAGAAGTGTAATCTCCCCCCGGATCTTTTCTTTTTTCCGCATTGCGGCTTCCACCTCGCCGGCTGATCCCCGGACAAACTCCTCGTATAGTTTCGTAAGCTCGCGGGCGAGAACCACGTAGCGATCTCCCATGTGATTTCGGATGGATTCGAGAAGGGATACGATGCGATGCGGCGATTCATAGAATACCAGCGTTTCTTTTCTTTCGGCCAAATCCTCCAGCATTGCGCGTAAAGGTCCCCCCTTTTTTGGGGGAAAACCGGCGAATAAAAACCTGTCCAACGGCAGGGCCGCCGCGGAAAGGGCTGCGACAGCCGCGCATGCCCCGGGAACGGGAGCCACACGAAGGCCTTCACCAATCGCCGCGCAAGCGATGCGATAGCCAGGATCGGAGAGTCCGGGGGTCCCGGCATCGGAAACCAGGGCGGCGCTTTGCCCGGAGGCCAGTTGCTCCACGATCTGCCGAGCGCGCTCGGATTCATTATATTCGTGGCAGGAGATGAGGCGGGTGTGAATATCGTAATGAGACAGAAGGCGGGCGGTATTCCGCGTATCTTCGGCCGCGATGACATCAACCGTTTTGAGGATGCCGACGGCACGGTAAGTCATGTCGCCCAGGTGGCCGATGGGGGTTGCCACGATGTAAAGGACGCCTTTTTCGGCCTTGCAGCCGGAATCATCCATAATTCAGGTCAAACGCGTTTTTGATGATTTCAATACGAAACGCCCCTTCGGGAGCGCGGGCGTCGAGTGCCACCACGTCAAAGCGGGCCTTTTGCCGTGTGCCGCCGTTGTACTTGAGATAACCCAGTGCAACCATGGAGATCCTGCGCCGCTTGGTTGGGGTAATCGACGCCCGGGCGGTACCGAACCGGGAGGATCGCCTCGATTTTACCTCGACAAATACCAGAGTCTGGTCGTCTTTGGCGATAATATCGATCTCGCCGAAACGATTTTTGTAATTGGTTTCAAGGATGCGGTATCCGTTGGCCGCAAGGTGCTCCGCCGCCAGCTTTTCCCCGGAAAGACCGTATTGCCGGCGATCGTCGGCCACTTAAAACAGCTCCTGCTGCCGGAAAGGATCGTTTGGGCCTTTCCGGAAGCTCTGCCGGTGGATGGGGCAGCATCCGAAGCGTTCAATGGCTTCCAGGTGCGTCCGGGTGGCATATCCCTTGTGAACCGGGAAGCCGAACTGGGGGTAGTCGATGTGATAGCCCGCCATGAGGCGATCGCGGGTCACCTTGGCCACGATGGAGGCGGCTGCGATGGATACGGATTTGCTGTCTCCCCCGATGATGGTTTCCTGTTTGATTGTTAACCACCGCTTTTCCGGAAACAGGGACTTGTCGACGGACCGGTTCCCGTCGATAAGCAGCATGTCCGGAAAAGGCTTCAGGTTGGAAACAGCAATCGCCATGGCCGTAAGCGATGCCTGGAGGATATTGATCCGGTCGATTTCCACGGGATCGACAATGCCGATGCCCACGCTCACGGCTTCCCGGTAGATCTCCGTGTAGAGATGATCGCGCTTTTTCGGAGTCAGCCGCTTGGAATCGGTAACGCCGGGAACCGAAAAATCTTCCGGCAGGATGACCGCGGCGGAGACCACCGGTCCCGCAAGCGGCCCCCG
>SLPT01000008.1 GCA_007131845.1 Desulfobacteraceae bacterium
CCGGCGGGTTTGCTGGTTAACCTTCTCATCTGGAACCGGGACGCCGACCTGATGCGCCTGGCTGCGGGCGGCGCACTGATTCTTTTTGCCCTGTGGTTCAACGAGTGGTGGGTCAAGCCGCGGGTCGAGGCGCACCACGGGCTTGCCCCCCGTTAATTGCCATCTCCTGCCTTTTAATGACTGAACAATCCGATATAACTTGAAAAACAGGAAGAATCGGTGTATTCTGACATAAGTTGAAACCTGAATACAGTTCAGGTTAAAGTAAAATTATCCGGTGGATTCAGGCGGGACAGTTATTATGAACGACAGGATTCGTTGCCTTTTTCATAAAATGAAGGAGGAAACCTGCTTCTGGAGCTATTCGGGTGAGATCCGACCAGAGGACGTGGGAGAGGAAATTCTGGTCGAAACGGTCCTCAAGTACGGGGATGTGGAAGATATCCTGCTGTTGTTCGACTGTTTTGACGCAAAGCGGCTTTACGACATCTGGGTGAAGCGGCTTCTGTTTGATCGCCGCTTCGACCGGCTTAATTTTTATCTGGCAAAGGTTTTTTTTGACGTTGATCCGGATGCGGTGAGACGGGATATGTCGGAATATGACAGAAAAATTAAACTGGAAAAGCTTGCTTCCCGGGACTGAAGCCGTCCTGCGGCAGCCTTCGGAAAAAGCGGATTTTCTGCCCGGTGTATGGAAGCCATGAACCCGCCAATCGATGCGGCGCTGTGGAACGGTTGGCTTTCATCCGGCGCCGAAGAACTGGGTCTTGAGCTGGATGAACAGAAAATCGCTCTTTTGAGGCGATTTGCGGAAGAACTGATGGAAGCCGGCAAGACGTTCAACCTGACCGGCATCACCGATCCCTTCGAGATGGCCGTCAAGCTGATGCTCGATTCCATCTACCCCGGAAAGTTCATCCCGGATGATGCCCGTGTGCTCGATCTCGGGACAGGGGCGGGTTTTCCCGGTGTGCCGCTGAAAATCGCCCGGCCCGAGCTTTCAATGAACCTTATCGACAGCCGCCGCAAGCGGATCAATTTTTTGAAATACGCCATCGCCCGGCTTGGCCTCACCGGCATTCGTGCCGAACAGATCCGTGCCGAAGATCTTGCAAAAAGGGAAGGGCAGCAATATGATACGGTTGTATGCCGTGCCGTTTCTTCTCTGGCGGAACTTGCCGGATTGGCCGCGCCGCTTTTGAAAAAGAATGGCCGGCTTGTCGCCATGAAGGGGGATATGTACAAGGCAATGGCGGAAGTCGAAGCGGCCGGGTTCGACAATGCTGTGATCTATCCGTATGTACTTTCGGGCCTCAATATCGAACGGACGGTGATTGTCGTGGAGGCGGGAGAAATTTTCGCATGGAATCAAAAGGCCGCGGGAAATTCTCCTTGACTTTCAGGGAAATGCTCATATATGTTTTACCAGTAATATATACATATTGATTTTCCAGGTGCCGGAAACGGCAAAATAGGGAACCCCGTTCAAGTCGGGGGCGGGCCCGCCGCTGTAAGTGGGGATGAACGCCGCACAAAAGCCACTCCGTAGTCCATTAAGTCACGGGGGAAGGCGCGGCAAGTAAGACGATCCACGAGCCAGAAGACCTGCCTGGAAGAACAAGCGTCATCATTCGCGTGGCCGGGATGAGTCGTGTGATCTGAAGATCAAAAAGGGAAATCTCCGGATCAGTCGAAGCAGACTGAATCGGGATTTCCCTTTTTTTGTTGCGGAGCATTGATGCAAGGCGGATTTGAGCTGTCATGGAAAAACCCCATGAATACAATACAAAAAGCCCGGATTTTTCTTATAAACCTCAAAATATCTCACAGATTAAGGAGGATAGCATGAAATACTTTAGTTCATTGTTATTGGCTGTTTATGTATTGTTTTTCGCCCCGGCCTTTTTATGCGCGGATGAAGCGGAGATAAACCATTTTAGAAGCGAATACTCGGTTTTTAATAATTATTATGAAATCGACGAAGATACCGGATTCGAGTTCTGGCATGGCTTTGCCTATTCCAACCGGACGGATACAACCCTGACCGGCATGGCTGGCCAGTATACGGCCGTACCGGGCGAAGGTGCCTTGGGTACAACGATTTATGGTGTGGTTCATTGGAGCTCGTATTCCGGCGTGTACCCCACCATTGAGTTTGATAGTGAAACAGTGGTGAACGGTGCGTATTTTACCAACAACATGTTTGCCTATCATTCCATGGCTGAAGGCGACGATTTTACCGATCCTTTTGATGAAGACGACTGGCTCGAGGTCACGGTCACGGGATTGGATGCACAAGGCAATGAAACCGGAAGCGTCAGTTTCTACATTGCAGAAAATGGATACATCCTGGATGATTGGAAGTGGGTCCCTTTGAATGAACTAAATGCTGTAAAAAGCCTGAAGTTTTCCATGGCTTCATCGGATACGGGTGATTTTGGCATGAATACTCCGGCGTACTTCTGCATCGACGGAATCGATGATCAAATCTATTTTGACGATCTGTCACTTGAGCCCGAAAGCTTCTGGAACGGAGAATCGCCCGATGATTCAGATGATACTGACGATTCCGACGACAGCTCATCGGATACATGTTTCATCTCCTCCTTAAAAAAAGTGAAGGAATAGCAATCAGCGCAACAATGAAAATGATCCGACCATTTTTATATACCCTGATGCTGATATTCATGGTTTGCACCGTTATCGTGAGCCAGGCTCCGGCCGCGGAATCGGCGAATCGTGAAAATGACGCCACCCTTGCCGCCGACTATACTTTCGATGAAATGGTGGTCTCCGCAAGCAAGAGCGAAGAAGCCATCGAAACGATCCCCAGGCATGTGACGGTTATCACCGGGGAAGAAATCCGAGAGTCCGCAGGTCAAAACATTATCGATCTGCTGGGCCGGCAATCGGGCATCCATATCCGGAGCAACCACGGAACGGATAAGCATTCGGTGGTCGATCTGCGGGGCATGGGGGATACCGCGGCAAGCAACGTCATTGTGATGGTGGACGGGCTGTCGATCAACAGGCCGGATATGTCCGGCCCGTCGATCTCCACGGTTCCCATCGAGCGGATCGAC
>SLPT01000216.1 GCA_007131845.1 Desulfobacteraceae bacterium
CCAACGTGGACATCCCGAGCGAGTTTCTGCGCAAATACATCAACTCGGCGCTCCACGTGATCATCCACCTGACCCGGCTGGCCGACGGCACCCGGAAACTGATCAGCGTCCAGGAAATCACAGGCATGGAAGGAAACGTCATCACCATGCAGGAGATCTTTTCCTTCCGGCAGTCCATGGTGGACCCGGACGGGAAAGTGCGGGGAACCTTCCGGTTTGAAGGCGTGCGGCCCAAATTTATCGAAAAATTCGAAGCCGCCGGCATCCGCATCCCCTATGACCTGTTCGACCCGGCCAACAGCCTCGAAATATAACGGAGGACGGCATGCTCATTGTACTCGTTTTCGCCCTGATCGTCTTTGTGCTGACCCTGGTGGTCATCGAGCTGACGCTCTATGCCTACCGCAACTACCGCTATCCGGACCGCGCAAAAGTGGGAAAGCGGCTCGAGAGGCTTCACAAGGACAAGTACGACACCACGTCCACCGACATCACGAAAAAGATGACGCTGAGCGAAGTGCCGGCCTTAAACGACCTGCTCAACCGCATGAACTGGGTGCAGTCCCTGGAGCGCCTCCGGCGGCAGGCCAATGCATCCTACCCCCTTGGCTTTTACATTCTGCTCTCGCTTGTGCTGGCGCTCACGGGATTTCTGGCGGCCATGTTCTTCCTGCCGGGAAACATCATGGCGATGGTGCTGGGCCTTGCCGTCGGCGCCGTACCGTTTATGGCGCTGCGGATGATGAAAAAAAAGCGGATGGAAAAATTCATGGACCAGCTTCCCGAGGCCCTCGACCTGATCGGGCGGTCCCTGCGGGCCGGGCACGCCTTTACCAGCGGGATGAAAATGGTCTCCGAGCAGTTTGTCGACCCCCTGGGGCCGGAGTTCGGCGAAACCCTCGACCAGATCAACTTCGGCGTCAGCGTCGCCGATGCGCTCAGAAACCTCACCCTGCGCGTCGACTGCCAGGATCTCAAGTTCTTCGTGGTATCCGTCAACCTCCAGCGGGAAACCGGCGGCAACCTGGCCGAGATCATCGAAAACATCGCCCGGCTTATCCGGGAACGGTTCAAGTTCTTCGGCAAGGTCCGCACGCTGGCCGCCGAGGGAAAACTTTCCGCCTATATTCTGATCGGGCTTCCCTTTGCCGTGATGGTTGTATTGAGCCTGGTCAACCCGGAATACATCCGGACGCTTTTTACGGAACCCGAGGGGCGCACTGCACTGTATATCGCCGGAGTGATGATGTTTGCAGGCATTGTCTTCATCCGGAAAATGATCAAAATCCGAGTCTGAAACACAGCGGAGGCTACAGATAATGGAACTGACCCAGAACATGCCCCTGGTTTTTGCCGCAATCACGTTTGTGGCGTTCTGCCTGTTTTTCCTGGGCGTGATCAACGCGGTCCGCAACCGGGCCCAGCGCACCCGCATGGTTGAAAAAATCCGCAATGAAAATCCGTGGACCCTGCCGGGAAGCGCCATGCCTAAAAGCGCATCCGATAATGAAAGCGGCTCTTTGTTTTCCGGATTTCTCGCTTCGCTGGGGCAGAAAATCGCACCGGAGGCATCGGAAGAATACAACCGCACGAGACTCCGTTTCTACCGGGCGGGCATCCGCAGCCCGAACGCCCCCTCGGTCCTCTGGGGGATCAAGGCGTTTCTGATGATTCTGCTTCCGGTCGCCTTTCTTTTACCGCACCTGTTTCTGACCGATGCGACCAATATCCAGGCGTCTGCCGCGGGGGTTGTACTGCTGGCCGGCCTGGGATTCTACCTGCCCGACGTTTGGCTCAGGCTGTACACGTCCCGGCGCAAACGGATCGTTTTCGAGGGGTTTCCCGACGCACTGGACATGCTGGTCATCTGCGTGGAGGCCGGCATGGGGCTGGACGCGGCCCTGGCCCGCGTGGGAGAGGAGATCCGGCTTAGCAACACGCCGCTGAGCGATGAGCTGAACCTGCTCAACCTGGAGATCCGGGCCGGAAAAACCCGCGAGGAAGCCCTGAGGAACCTGGCGATGCGCACGGACATCGACGACGTGCAGCATCTCGCCACGCTGCTGATACAGACCGACCGGTTCGGCACGAGCGTCTCCCGGGCGCTGCGGGTTTTTTCCGACACGTTCCGGACGAAGCGATTCCAGCGGGCCGAAGAGATCGCGGCCAAGCTGCCGGTAAAAATGGTCTTTCCGGTCACGGTGTTCATTTTCCCGGCGCTGTTCGTGGTGCTTGCCGGGCCGGCGGCGATCCGGGTCTACCAGACCTTTCTCCAGTAACGCAAAAGCACGTGGGATCCGATATGAGTCAAACCAGCAGGAAAATTCTTCTGATGTACCCGGTGTTATTGTTCCTTTTGGCTGCCGGCGCAACCGGCTGCTCATCGCTTGGATTTGGCAAGTCCGAGCCGCAGTTCGGGACGAACATCCAATCAGCGGCCGGGAAATTTGAGGACCGGGCTTCGCGCTCCGCCCCACCGGACAGGGAGCTTGCGGAGATGACGGCGCCGGAGCATGAACGGCGGGGGGATACGGCACGCTCCCGGGGGGAGATGGCCAATGCCTATTTCCAGTATGAAAAAGCCCTGGAGAAAGATCCCGGCAATCACCGGATCATGCACAAACAGGGGGTGGTCCTTCTTGCAGGGGGTATAAACGACCAGGCCGCCGCCGCTTTCCGGAACCTGGCGGAAGAGGCCCCGGAGTATGCCCCTGCCCATGAGGGCCTGGGACTTGCGCTCTTCCGGCAAGAGTCGATCGATGAAGCCGAAACCGCATTCCGGCGGGCCGTGGACATCGATCCGGATCGGTGGGAGTCCCACACCTACCTGGGAATCATCCATGATACACGAAACGAGCACGAACTGGCCAGAAAAGCCTATATTCAGGCCATACGGACCAATTCCGGGAACAAGACAGCGGCCTACAATAACCTGGGTGTTTCCTACCACCGGTCAGGAAACTACGAGCAGGCCGCGAGGGTTTTTCAGGAAGCCGTAAACGCGGGCATGGCATCGGACCGGATGTACAACAATCTGGGCCGTGCCCTGGGAATGGCCGGGAAATACGACCA
>SLPT01000300.1 GCA_007131845.1 Desulfobacteraceae bacterium
ACTGTACATTTCTTGCCCGGATTTTACAGGCACCCTATTCCCGCCCTGCACCCGGGGAAAGAAAATTTTTCATTACAATTCAAATGTTTATATACTATTTTAAAAAATGGCATGGTAATTGTATGCATGTAAAGACCAAGCGTCACGGCGTCTGCGGATAAGTTTCCGACGCACGATGTCGGGAGAGCCGGCAGAATCGCTAAGAAGCACATGGCAAAGACCGGGTACAGATACGGTCACCAATACGAGTATTCAGGAGGAGAACGATATGAAAAATGATGTGAAAACGAAAGACGAAACCGTTGCCGTGGTTTTTCCCGGCCAGGGCTCACAGCGCCCAGGCATGGGCAAGGATTTTTACGAGAACCTGGAGATCAGCAGAAAAACCTACCAGGAGGCATCCGATGTACTTGGCTGGGACGTGGCGGCCATGTGCTTCGGCGAGGACGAGCGGCTCAACATGACCGAATTCGCCCAGCCGTGCATCGTTGCAACCGAAATCGCCATGTTCCGCGGAATTCAGGAATCCTACGGCTTTACCCCCCAGTATTTCGGCGGGCATAGCCTGGGTGAATACACGGGGCTGGTAGCCGCCGGCGTCATCCCGTTTTCCGAGGCCCTTCAGGCCGTTCAGACCCGCGGCCGCATGATGCAGGAGGCCACCCCGCCCGGAACCGGCGGCATGGCGGCGGTGATCGGCGACCACCTGGATGTCGGGAAAATCCGGGAAAGCCTGGCGGACCTTTCCGTGGACGTCGCCAACATCAACTCCGAAAACCAGGTGGTGATCTCCGGCGCATCCAAAGGGATCGCTGCGGCTGAAAAACGGCTCATCCTTGCGCTTGGCGTAACAGACACCGCCAATCGGTTCCGTTTCGTGCCGCTGAATGTCAGCGCGCCGTTTCACAGCCGATTCATGGTCACCATACGCGATGCCTTCAGCGAAGTGCTCACAGCCATCGCCGCCAAACTCAACACCCGCAATGCCAACCGGGTCACCAGCAACTACTCCGGGGCGTTTCACACCCAGAACGCGGCGAAAATCATCGAGGAACTCGTCGCGCAGCTCAGCAGCTCCGTGAAATGGCGGGACAATATGAGGGTGCTGGCCGAAAAGGCCGACCAGATCTATGAAATCGGCCCGAACCGACCCCTGAAGAATTTCTTCGCCAGCATCGATGTCAACTGTCGTTCGGTTACATCCTTTTCAGCCGCACGGCGCACCTTCGCAGCAGGAGAATAGTTAATGCAATTTCAGCAAGACCTGTGGGGGGTGATCATCGGCGGATCGAGCGGATTCGGCCTGGCCGCCGCCCGAAAACTGGCAAAACACGGCATGAACCTCTGCATCGTCCACCGGGACCGCAGGGGCGCCATGAAACGAATCGAACCGGAATTCGAGCAGCTTCGCGCCATGGGGGTTAAGGTTTTGACCTTCAACCTCGACGGGTTGTCCGTGGAGGGAAGAACCACGGTGCTTGATTCGCTGCGCGACGAATTGGGCGGGACCGGAAGAATCCGGATGCTGCTCCACTCGGTGGCGTTTGGCAACCTGAAACTGCTCGCACCGATGGAACATACCGGCGCGCAGGAAAAATCCCGAAACGCGCTGGCAAAAACCGTGGGTATGGAACCGGCGGATTTTTCCCACGCGGTGCAGGCGGCTTTCGAAGCCGGCGAACACCGCCTCCATCCCGTGGTCGATCCACCGCAATACAACAACCAGCAACTCCTGGACCGGGGCGATTTCGAAAGAACCGTCCACGCCATGGGATACGATATCGTACTGTGGACTTCCGATATTTTTCACCGTGGGATGTTCGCGGACGACGCACGGGTTCTTTCCCTTACGTCCGAGGGCAATGCGATTGCCTGGCGGGGTTATGCCGCCATATCGGCCGCAAAAGCCGTTCTGGAGTCCGTATCCCGGTCCATGGCCGTGGAGTTCGCTCCCTACGGCATCCGCTCCAACGTAATCCAGGCGGGCGTGACCGAGACCGCAGCGCTCGCAGCCATACCAGGAAGCGACCGCATCCGGGCCCAGGCGATCCTGCGAAATCCCTTCGGAAGGCTCACCACGCCGGAAGACGTGGCACGCGTCATCTGCCTGCTGTGTCTTGACGACGCGGCATGGATCAACGGGGCGCTCATCTGCGTAGATGGGGGCGAAAGAATAGCGCAATGAAATATACCGAATTCACGGAAAAAAGCAGTTTTGAGCTGGAAAATCTGCTGGCCTTTTCCTACGGCCGGATGATCGAGGATCCCCCGGAAGGGTTCGATGCCCGGCTGCCGGCACCGCCGTTTTTGATGGTCGACCGGATCCTTTCCATCGAAAAAAACGGCAATCGGGGAAAAATCGTGGCGGAGCAGGACATCCGGATCGATGCGTGGTACTTCCAGTGCCACTTTCCCGGAGATCCCGTACAGCCCGGGTGCCTCTGTGTGGATGCCATATGGCAGCTCATCGGCTTCTACTGCGTGTGGCGCGGGGCGCTGGGCGCCGGAAGAGCTTTGGGATGCGACCAGGTTTCATTTAACGGCCAGGTACGCCCCCACAACAAGGTTGTCCGCTATGAAATCGAAATCGTCCGCTTCCAGGGGATGAAAAACAGCGGGACCAGCATGGTCATCGGAAACGGCGAAGTATTCGTGGACGGAGAGAGCATCGCATCGGTCCAGCGGGCACGTGCAGGGGTATTCAAAGACATCACATACCGGGACTACCCTTTTCTCTCGGAAAACGCTATTGGCGGCTCCGGCGACAAGGCGTAACTGCTTATATAAAAAAAATCCCGAAAAAATAAAAAGGCGAAAGCCATATGAATACAGACAGTGCCGGCGGCGGGCCGGCAGCCGTAAAGCCGGTGGCCATCGTCACCGGCGGTGCAAAGGGAATCGGTGCGGCATGCTGCAGGGAACTGGCGGAAAAAGGGTTTTCCGTCGGCATCCACTACAGAAGCAGCAAGGCACCGGCGGAAAAAGTACTTGCCGAAACCGGCGGAAACGGTTTTCTGCTATCGGCCGATCTGGCCGACACCGACCAGGTGGAG
>SLPT01000315.1 GCA_007131845.1 Desulfobacteraceae bacterium
CATGATGAAACCGACGCCGATGATCTTCGCGCGGAAACCGGCGACATCCTGGCCCATATCCGGGCATTGTCGGCGAAGATGGCGGCAGCCGGAGGACCTGCCGATCCGGGGGTTGTGATCAACGAGCGGATGTGCGCCAAATGCCTAACATGCTACAGGATATGCCCTCACTGCGCGATCGTTTTAAACGACAAGATGAAGCCGCAGATCGATCCGGCGGCCTGCTTTTCCTGCCACTTGTGCATGGCCAACTGTCCGGCCCATGCCATCGAATCGGAGACGTTTTCAAACGACGCGTTTACGGAAATGGCGAAAAAGGACCGAACCGTGCTGTTTGCGTGCGAGCGTTCGGCATATCTTGCAGCGGAAGAAGCATCCCTGCCGGAAACGGTTCAGCTGGTATCGATTCCCTGCGCCTGCCGGATGAACGTGGATGTGATGCTAAAGGCCCTGATCGGCGGAGCGTCCCGGGTGATGGTCGCCGGGTGCCACGACGGCAATTGCCGTTCCATGGAGGGGGCGCGCGAAGCCGTCCTGGGTGTGCGTCAGGCCCTCCGGATACCGGGCTTGGACGAATCCCGCGTTTCATTTTTCTCCGCGGCGGCCAACGAAGTATCCAGAATCCGGCGAATCCTTTCCAATACCTGATCAAAAGGACGATATACGATGGAAAACGCAGTGATCAACAAAGAGTCCAAGCTGTTCAAGATGGCCAACCGACTCATGTCGGATGACAATATATCCGAGTGCCTCACCTGTGGGGCATGCAACTCCCGGTGCACCTGGTTCGACGAGCAGGCCGAGGGACACCGCGGCCCCCTGCCTCGCCAGATCGTCCGGATGGCGGCCATGGGAATGGATCAGGAGCTGGTCGACAGCGGCATGCTCTGGGATTGCCTATTGTGCAATCGATGCACGGAGGTCTGCCCCATGAACATCACGATGGACGTGGTGGTTCGCAAAGCCAGGAGCCTGGATAGCGCGGACGGACTGATTTCCCATGACATGAAAAAGGGAATCGAGACGCGCCTGGAGCTTGGGGATGTCAACGGCCTGACTAAAGAGGAGTTCGTCGAGACCGTCGAATGGGTAAGCGAGGAATTCACCGATGACATGGATGATCCCGAAGCGGAAATCGCCCATGACAAAAAGGGCGCCAAATTCCTCTATCTTCCCAATCCGCGGGAGCTGGGATTGAACCTGCTCCACCTGACGGCCATGGCAAAGCTGTTTTATGCCATGGGAGAGACATGGACCTTGTCGTCGGCTCACACCGATGTCACCAACTGGGGATATTTCGTGGGCAAGGATGATATCATGCGGAAAATGGCCCTGATGGTGGTGGAGCCGGCCGAGGAGCTGGGGATCGAAACCCTGGTGCTCTCCGAGTGCGGCCACGGGTATCACGTGCTCAAGGTGCTGCTCGAAGACGTCATCGGCAGAAAACCCCGATTCGAGGTGACCAGTATTCCGGAGTTGGTGCTGGATTATGCGAAAAAGGGGGTTTTGAAATTCGACCCTTCCGTACATCCTTATAAGACCGCCTATCATGATCCCTGCAACATTGCCAGAAAATCGGGCGTCTATGACGCCCCCCGCGAACTTCTGGCAATGGTCTGCGAAGGGGTGGTGGAGCTTGCGCCCAGCCGTGAAGACGGCCTTTGCTGCGGCGGCGGCGGCGGAATGATCCAGGATTCCGAATCCACCAAGGTCCGGATGGTCACCGGCAAACGAAAAGCGCAGCAGATGAAAGCCGCAGGCCTGCCCAACATTGCCACGGCATGTCTTTCCTGCCACCGGCAGTTGGGCGAGCTTTCAAAGCATTATGAACTCGGCGTGAAGGTCGACACCGTGGCATCCATGGCCTCCGATGCGCTGGTAATCGGTACGGGAGCAGGTGAGTGATTCATGCATACCGACATTCAACCCGATACGTTTCTTCCCCTGGTGATCGATGCGGCAATCGCAGCCGGCGATGCCGCACTGGTGGTCTATGAGCAGGATTTCGCGGTGGAGGAGAAGGCCGACCATTCGCCGCTTACCCTTGCGGATCGGCGTTCCCACGAAATCATTGCAAGCGCCCTGAAAAAGACCGAAATCCCGGTATTGAGCGAGGAGGGCAGGGATATACCCCATGCGGAGCGGCAAAACTGGCCGGCTTTGTGGATCGTGGACCCCCTGGACGGAACGAAGGAGTTCGTGAAGAAAAACGGCGAGTTTACGGTCAATATCGCCCTGGTGCGGGCCGATCGCCCGGTGCTGGGGGTGATCTTCGTGCCGGTGACGGGTATGCTCTATTTTGCCGCCGAAGGCATTGGCGCGTATTCGGCATTGCGCGCCCGGATCCCTGCCGGATATGAAGAAAACCTGGCGGTACTGATGGGATCAGCCGACAGGCTCCCGCTTGAACGGGCTTTGGAGCGTCCTTTTACCATCATGGGAAGCCGTTCCCATCCCACGCCCGAGCTTGCGGCCTATGTGGAGGAACTGAAAAAACAGCACCCGGGCGCGGATTTTATTTCCGCGGGCAGTTCTCTCAAGTTCTGCCGCGTAGCCGAGGGGGCCGCCGATATCTATCCCCGCATGGGTCCCACCATGGAATGGGATACGGCGGCGGGCCAGGCGATTGCCGAAATGGCCGGCGCCGTGGTGCACGACTGGAATACGGAAAAACCCCTGGCCTACAACAAGCCGGAGCTGACCAACCCATGGTTTGTGGTGAAGCGCCGGGTGGTATGAGTGGGTAATAAGGGCAGGGTGCGTATTTGAATATTCGGTATATTCTTCTGGGCGTTTTTCTTCTGCTGGTCGGTTCGCTGGTGTATCTCGTGGATCGCCCCCCGGAGCATACCTATTTTATTTTCTCACTGCCTTTCGAATTCAGCCTCTACGCCGTGTATCCGCCCCTGTTCGGTCCCCTAGGTGATTTCCTGCCGCATTATCTTCACGTGAGCGCATTTATCCTTATGAGTGCCGGGGTGCTGAATTGCGGGAAGAGGGGATTTCAGGTGATTTGCCTGTTCTGGCTGGTTGTCTGCGTCTCGTTCGA
>SLPT01000396.1 GCA_007131845.1 Desulfobacteraceae bacterium
ATCATGATACAGCTTGTAAGAGGATTCAAGGATATTTTGCCCGAAGAGGCGACGGTATGGCAATATATCGAGCAAATCGCCAGGGGTCATTTCGAGTCGTTCGGGTTTAATGAAATCCGTCCGCCGGTGCTCGAGCAGGCTGCGCTTTTCCGGCGCAGTATCGGGGAGCATACGGATATCGTGGAAAAAGAGATGTACACCTTTCCCGGAAGCAAGGGGAACCTGCTGACCCTGCGACCGGAGGCCACGGCGTCCGTGGTCCGCGCATACATTCAGCACAAGCTGTATGCATCGGATCCCGTTCAGAAGCTCTATACCATCGGGCCGATGTTCCGGAAGGAGAGGCCCCAGAAAGGGCGCTACCGGCAGTTTCACCAGATAAACGCCGAGGTCTTCGGCATCGATTCCCCGTACATGGATGCACACCTGATTTTTATGCTGGTGCGGTTTTTCGAAAGGCTGGCCGTCGATTCCCTGCGGGTGCACCTGAATTCCCTGGGATGTCCGGAGTGCCGGAAATCCTATAAGGAAGCGCTCACCGCCGCGCTGTCCGGGCGGGCGGAGTTGCTTTGCTCTGACTGTGTCCGGCGGCTGGATAAAAATCCGCTGCGCCTTCTGGACTGCAAGGTTCCGGGGTGCCGGGAAGAGGTTGCCCATGCCCCGGAGATGGCCGATTTTCTGTGCGGTGGGTGCCGGGAGCATTTCGAAACGGTAAAATCCGGTTTGGCTGCCATGGGGGTGGCATTTCAGGTGGATCCCCGACTGGTTCGGGGGCTCGATTATTACACCCGGACCGCCTTCGAGATACAAACCGACGAACTCGGCGCCCAGAGCGCCATTGCAGGCGGCGGGCGTTATGACGGTTTGGTGGAGCAGCTCGGCGGTCCGTCCATGCCAGCCATCGGCTTTGCCGTCGGCACGGACCGGCTGGCGGAGTTGATCCTGTCCCGCCAGGAGCCGGGCGTCCGGCGTCCGGCGGTCTTTTTCGCCGCAATGGGAGAGGCTGCCTGGCGGAAATCCTTTAAATGGGCCTGCGCCCTTTCGGATCAGGGCATCCGCGTGGAAATCGATTATTCCGATCGCAGCCTCAAAGCCCTGATGCGCCGGGCGGATCGCCTCCGGGCAAAGTATGTTTTGATCGTGGGAGACCGCGAGCTTGCGGAAAACACGGCAAACCTCCGGCATATGGCAAGCAGCCGACAGCTCACGGTGCCGGCCGATGGGCTTGTGGAGGCGGTCACGGCCGAGCTCAGTGCACAATCGCAACAATGACGGCTTTGTAAAAAGTCCAATATCAATATGACAATAAAAATAAGTCAGGGATCAAAGGAGTAAAATCAGTGACGGAACAGTTGGGAGACATGCGCCGGACCGGCCATTGCAATGAATTGAGCAATAAAGACCTGGGCGCCCGCGTGGTGTTGATGGGATGGGTACAACGCCGGAGAGACCACGGAGGCGTGATTTTCGTTGATTTGCGCGACAGGGAGGGAATCACCCAGGTTGTGTTTAACCCGGTGCATAACCCGGAAGTTCATGAAAAAGCCCATTCCATAAGAAATGAGTATGTGATCGCCGTTTCCGGACGTGTGGAGACACGGCCCGACGGAATGCTCAATCCGAATCTCGCCACCGGCGGGATCGAAGTGCTGGTCGATGAGCTGAAGATACTCAACCGGGCCGTCACCCCGCCTTTCATGATCGAGGATGAAGCCGATGCCAGCGAAAATATCCGACTCAAAAACCGTCATATCGATCTTCGCCGTCCAAAGCTTCAAAGCCATATCATCCGGCGCCACAAGGCGGCCGAAGCCGCGCGCCGCTTTCTCAACCGCCACGGTTTTCTGGATATCGAAACACCCTTTCTGACCCGCTCCACGCCCGAGGGGGCCCGGGATTACCTGGTGCCAAGCCGCATGAGCCCGGGTTCGTTTTATGCGCTTCCGCAGTCCCCCCAGCTGTTCAAGCAGCTGCTGATGATATCGGGGTTCGATCGGTATTACCAGGTCGTCCGGTGCTTCCGGGACGAGGACCTGCGGGCGGACCGCCAGCCCGAGTTCACCCAGATCGACATCGAGATGTCCTTCGTGGGCGAGGAGGATGTCATGGCGATTGCCGAGGGGCTTGTGGCCGACATTTTCGAGAAAGCCGGCCCGGGTGCCATTCAGACGCCATTTGCCCGGATGACTTACGCGGAAGCAATCGACCGGTACGGGCTGGACCGCCCGGACACACGCTTCGGCCTTGAGTTGAAAGATATCAGCGACATCGTGGAGCATTCCGGGTTCAAGCTTTTTGCCGATGCCGTCAGAAAGGGGGGCGTGGTCAAGGCCATTAACGCCAAGGGATGCGCAGGGTTCACCCGGAAGGAGATCGACGATTTCACCGAGTTCGTGGCGGTTTACCGGGCCCGTGGCCTGGCATGGATCCGGGTCCGTGAAGACGATTGGCAGTCTCCTATCACCAAGTTCTTCACGGAAGAGGAAAAGCAGTCCATGGCCGGGCGCCTGGACATGCAGCCCGGCGATCTGGTCTTTTTCGGGGCGGACAGCTCCCGGGTGGTCAACGAGTCCCTGGGCTACCTGCGGGTTCATCTGGGCCGGAAGCTGGGACTCATCGACGACAGCGTCTACCGGTTCGTCTGGATCACCGACTTTCCCTTAATGGAATACGACGATGCGGAAAAGCGCTATCAGGCCCTGCATCACCCGTTCACGGCCCCGGCAGAAAAGGACTGCGACCTGCTGGAATCCGATCCCGCCGCCGTTTCGTCCCGGGCCTACGACCTGGTCCTGAACGGTTCCGAAATCGGCGGCGGCTCCATCCGTATCCACGACAAGGATCTCCAGGTTCGCGTGCTTGAAACCCTCGGCATGGGACCGGAGGAATACGAGGATAAATTCGGATTCCTTCTGTCGGCCCTGGAATCCGGGGCGCCCCCCCACGGCGGCATCGCGTTTGGCTTCGACCGGCTGATGGCCATCCTGTGCGGCGCGCAGTCCATCCGCGAGGTCATCGCGTTTCCCAAGACCCAGAAAGGGAG